>NZ_JBHEEA010000004.1:0-210238 GCF_041900695.1 Bifidobacterium sp. 2450 | reverse complement strand
ATACGGTCCGACGCCGGCCGCTGCCCGATATCGGCGCAGTGCGGGGTCCTGGGCGTTGCCAGGTCGGCCTACTGCTGGATGCTCGAACACCCCGAGGCCGAACGCGCCGACCCTTACGAGAAGGATGTGGGGCGCGTGTGGAGGGACGGCGGCAAGGTGTACGGGGCCAGGAGGATCAAGCACGCCCTGGGGCACGAGGGCGTGGCGCTGTCCCGCCGCCGCGTCAACCGGATCATGGAGGGGAACGGCATGGCCGGCTCCTATTCCAAGGCCGCCTATAGGCCACGCCCGGCCAGGCCGAACGACGACCCGGCTCCCAACATCCTCGCCCGCGAGTTCAATGGCTATGCGCCGCGCACCCATCTGGCCTCCGACCCGGCCTACGTGAGGGTCGGCAGTTCGTGGGCGTACGTCTGCCTGCCCGGCGACCTGGCCAACCGGCAGATCGCCGGCCATTCGGTCGGCGTCAGGCACGACGCCGATCTCGTGCTGGCCGCGTTCGCCGCGCTGCGCTTCCCGCTGGATGAGATCGAGGTGTTCCACACGGACCGCGGCGGCGGGTTCACCGGGGAACGCATCGAACGCATGCTCGACGTGTTCGGCATCACGCGTTCCCTTTCCGGACCCGGCAGCCCATACGACAACGCGGTGGTCGAATCCACCGACCGGCTCGTCAAGAAGGAACTCATATACGCCAACACATACACGAGCGTGGAACGGCTGCGCTCGGACCTGAACAGGTACGTGTGGTGGTACAACCACCGACGGCTCCACTCGACCCTCGGGTACCTGAGCCCCTTGGAGTTCACACAACAAGGAAAAACCCTCTAGAAACAGTCCAACACACCGTTGCCAATCCATCCACTCTCGACCGGTCTGCGCAAACGGGTCGGCATCGTCGCCGGCATGCTGTTCGACCCGCATGTCATCATGCTCGACGAGCCAAGCAACGCCATCGATCCGATCACCCGCTCGCTGCTCGTCGATTACGTCAACCAGCTTCGCGCCGACGAGCGCACTTTGCTCACCGTCACCCATGACCTCGAATACTGTTGGAATGTGGCCGACCGGATCATCATCCTTGACGACGAACATCTCGTCAAGGATATGATGCTCGCCGAATTCGACGACTATGAGGCGTTCACCAAGGCGTCCACGCTCGGGCGTGACCGCACGCACGTCGACTTCGGCCTTCCCGCGCGCGGACGGCAAGCATGAGATCATGGCGTCGCCACCGTGTCCCGTTTATCGAACAAGGCGAGCACAGCGAATGCGGGCTGGCCGCCGCGGCGATGATCCTCGCCGCATTCGGGCATCCCGTGACCATGGACGAGCTGCGCCGCCGGTACGGCGCTCCACGCGGTGGACTGAGCCTCGCGAACATCGTAACGGTGCTGTCCGGCTCCGGCATCCGCGTACGCGCGGTCGTCGGAAGACCGGACTTCCTACTTATGGACGAACCCACCAGTGCTCTGGACAACGATACCGAGCGACATGTCATGACGGCGTTGCTCGACTCCGACAATGCGTGCATCGTCGTGGCGCACAGACTCGCATCGATTCGGGATTTCGACCGCATCCATGTCATGGATCATGGGCGGATCGTCGAATCCGGTACGCATGACGAACTGCTGCAGGCCGGCGGATTGTATTCGCGGCTGTACCGGCAGGAGTGAGTGTCCCCTTACACCCTTACGCCTTTAAACCCTTACCCTTTACACCTTATCCCTTACACCCTCGGCTCATGAGGCCCCAGTCCAGCCCCTGCCGTATAGTCTTCATTCGGCGTAATTTCGCCCGCGGATAGAGAGCGTTTCGAGCGAACCTGCACGAAACACCGCGCAACGACACAATAAGGAGGACGCCGTGGCACTGACGGCTGACGAGAAGACCCAGATTATCAACGAGTACGCGACGCACGAAGGTGACACCGGTTCCCCCGAGGTCCAGGTGGCTCTGCTGTCCAAGCGTATCGCCGACCTGACCGAGCACCTCAAGGAGCACAAGCACGACCACCACTCCCGTCGTGGTATGCAGCTGATGATCGGTGACCGTCGTCGCCTGCTTGACTACCTCAAGCGCGTTGACATCAACCGTTACCGTTCCCTCATCGAGCGTCTGGGTCTGCGTCGATAATTGAAGACTTCCGCCCGAGTACCTAGGATGGTGCTCGGGCGTTTTACATATCGCCAGCCAACGGCAACAACGGCAAGAGGGTTAGAGGATAGGCCAGTAGGGCGCCGAAACCGGAAACGGTACGCACGCAGGTAGCCAGTAGGTAAGGCCGACAAGAGAACCCGAATGAAGGGGTTGACACGAGGAACGACGGCCAAGGGGCCAGTCGAAACAAGGTATGTGACGTCCGCTGAAGAGGACAGTTGCGGTTCAAGCGAGTCGCCAAACCGCAACACAGTATGTAGGAATAATTAGAAAAATTAAAGAAGGAGGAACCCTATGGAGGGTCCCGAAATCAAGGCCGTTGAGGCCGTAATCGACAATGGATCGTTTGGCAAGCGCACGCTGCGCTTCGAGACCGGCCGCCTCGCCCAGCAGGCCGATGGCGCTGTGGCCGCCTACCTCGACGACGATTCCATGATTCTGTCCACCACCACCGCCGGTTCCAGCCCGAAGGAGAACTACGACTTCTTCCCGCTGACTGTCGACGTTGAAGAGAAGATGTACGCTGCCGGCAAGATTCCGGGCTCGTTCTTCCGTCGTGAAGGCCGCCCGAGCTCCGAGGCCATCCTCGCCTGCCGTATCATCGACCGCCCGCTGCGCCCGCTGTTCCCGCACACCCTGCGCAACGAAGTGCAGGTCGTCGAGACCGTGCTCGCCGTGAACCCCGATGACGCTTACGATGTCATCGCCCTGAACGCCGCTTCCGCCTCCACCATGATCTCCGGCCTGCCGTTCGAAGGCCCGGTCTCCGGTGTGCGTCTGGCGCTGATTGACGGCCAGTGGGTCGCCTTCCCGCGTTGGAGCGAGCGTGAGCGCGCCGTGTTCGAGATTGTGGTCGCTGGCCGCGTGATCGAGAACGGTGATGTTGCCATCGCCATGATCGAGGCCGGTGCCGGCAAGAACGCTTGGCACCTCATCTACGACGAGGGCCAGGCCAAGCCCGATGAGGAAGTCGTTGCCGGTGGTCTTGAGGCCGCCAAGCCGTTCATCAAGGTGATTTGCGAGGCTCAGGACGAGCTCAAGAAGATCGCCGCCAAGGAGACCAAGGAATTCCAGCTCTTCCCGGAGTACACCGACGAGCTGTACGCCCGCATCGACGAGATCGCCCACAAGGATCTGGACGAGGCCCTCTCCATCGCCGAGAAGCTGCCGCGCCAGGACCGCATCCACGAGATCAAGGAGCACGTGCGCGAGGTGCTCGCGGACGAGTTCACCGATATGGACGATGCCGAGAAGGACAAGGAACTCGGTAACGCCTTCAAGGAACTGCAGCGCCAGATTGTGCGCCGCCGCATCCTGACCGAGGACTACCGCATCGACGGCCGTGGCCTGCGCGACATCCGCACCCTGTCCGCCGAGGTGGACATTGTGCCTCGCGTGCACGGTTCCGCCCTGTTCCAGCGTGGCGAGACCCAGATTCTGGGCGTCACCACCCTGAACATGCTCAAGATGGAGCAGCAGATCGACGCGCTGTCCGGTCCGCAGTCCAAGCGCTACATGCACAACTACGAGATGCCGCCGTACTCCACTGGTGAGACCGGCCGCGTCGGCTCCCCGAAGCGCCGCGAAATCGGCCACGGCGCCCTCGCCGAGAAGGCTCTCGTGCCGGTGCTGCCGAGCCGCGAAGAGTTCCCCTACGCCATCCGCCAGGTCTCCGAGGCCATCGGTTCCAACGGTTCCACTTCGATGGGTTCCGTGTGCGCCTCCACGCTGAGCCTTTTGGCCGCCGGCGTGCCGCTGAAGGCTCCGGTTGCCGGCATCGCCATGGGCCTCGTGTCCGGCGACGTTGATGGCAAGCACATCTTCAAGACCCTCACCGATATCCTGGGTGCCGAGGATGCCTTCGGCGACATGGACTTCAAGGTGGCCGGTACTTCCGAGTTCATCACCGCCCTGCAGCTCGACACCAAGCTCGACGGCATTCCGGCCGACATCCTGGCCGCCGCTCTGCAGCAGGCCAAGGAAGCCCGCGCCACGATCCTCGAGGTCATCAACGAGTGCATCGACGGCCCGGCCGAGATGAGCGAGTTCGCTCCGCGCATCATCACCACCTCCGTCCCGGTGGAGAAGATCGGCGAAGTCATCGGCCCGAAGGGCAAGATGATTAACCAGATTCAGGAAGACACCGGCGCTGAAATCGCCATCGAGGATGACGGTACCGTCTTCATCTCCTCCGAGGGTGGAGAGGCCGCTGAGAAGGCCAAGTCCATCATCGATTCCATTGCCAACCCGCACGTGCCTGAGGCCGGCGAAACCTACAACGGCAAGGTCGTCAAGACCACGTCGTTCGGCGCTTTCGTGAACCTCACCCCCGGCACCGACGGTCTGCTGCACATCTCCCAGATCCGCAACCTGGCCAACGGCGAGCGTATCGACGCCGTTGAAGACGTGCTCAAGGAAGGCGACACCGTTGAGGTGATCGTTCAGGGTGTCGATGACCGCGGCAAGATCTCCCTGGCCATCCCCGGTTTCGAGGATCAGGAGAACAATGCCCGCCCGAGCCGTGGCGACCGTGATGACCGCCGTGGTGGCGGCCGTGGCCGTGGTGACCGTGACGATCGCCGTGGCGGTCGTGGCCGTCGCTCCGATCGCGATGACCGTGACTTCGATCGTGATGATCGTGATGATCGTGACGACCGTCCGCGTCGCCGTCGCTCCGATGACCGTGACTTCGATCGCGATGATCGCGATGATGATCGTCCGCGTCGCCGTCGTTCTGCCGACCGTGACTTCGACGATCGCGATGACCGTGATGCTCGCGACTCCCGTGATGATGATCGTCCGCGTCGCCGTCGCTCTTCCGATCGCGATGACCGTGGCGATCGTGATGACCGCCGTGGCGGTTCCCGTGGCGGCCGCGGCCGTGGCTCGGACCGCAACCCGCGCTACGCCACCGACGACAACTACGACGACTACCGCGCCGACCGCGAAGAGCGTACTGAGCGCCCGCGTCGCCGCGTCCGTCGCGACTTCGATCCGTTCGAGGACTAAAGCCCTCTCACGGATCGGTCGCGGCATAGCCGCTCCCCTCACCTACGGGAAGACCGCAGGGCTCCCCGCTTAACGGTTCGGCATTCGAGGACTGATCGTTCTCTAGCTTCTCTCGGGTGAGAAGAGCTTAATCGCAAACCAAAAGGCTTCTATACCGTTTCATTCGGTATAGAAGCCTTTTGGTTTTTCGGCTTCTTCGCGCTGCATATTTCGATGTTGAATAAGGCACTCGTGCTGCTGCCATGTACATTTAGTTGTCAGTTGACAACTATTCCCATGCATCAAGAATGGCGGATGATCATCAAAGGTACTCATGGGCGTTGATCACTGTGGCAACAACAAAGGCCGGGCCCTTGTGGGAGCCCGGCCTTTATGCCGTATGGCGGCGGATTAATCCTTAAAGGCTAATCCGTTGTCAATCGGCGTTACAGAATCGCCATGCACACGAAGTCCAGAATGAACAGCGCGGCCACAATCCAGATGATCGGGTGAACCTCCTTGGCCTTGCCCTTGCAGGTCTTCACGATGCAGTACATGATGAAGCCGCCGGCGATGCCGTAGGAGATGGAGTAGGAGAAGGCCATGAACACGGCGGCGAAGAACGCCGGAATGGCTTCGGCGATGTCGTCCCACTTGACTTCCTTCAGGGAAGCGGCCATCATGCAGCCGACGATCACCAGCACGCCGGCGGTTGCGGCGGACGGCACGGCGGAGACGACCGGGGCCAGGAACGCGGACAGGGCGAAGCAGATCGCCACAACCACGGAGGTCAGGCCGGTGCGGCCGCCTGCGGCGATGCCGGCGGAAGACTCGACGTAGGTGGTGGTGTTCGAGGTGCCGCAGATGGCGCCGATGGAGGTGGCGATGGAGTCGGCGAACAGGGCCTTGTCCATCTTGGAGGAGAAGCCGTGGCCGTTCTCCAGTGCCTTCTCGTCTTCAGCGGAGAAGATGCCGGTGCGGCGGCCGGTGCCGATGAAAGTGCCCAGGGTGTCGAACGTATCGGACATGGAGAAGGCGAAGATGGTCACGATGACCAGCGGCAGCTTGGTCGGATCAGAGAACAGTGCCGGGAAGCCCTCGGCGGAGAAGATCGCGCCGAAGGTCTGCGGCAGCTGGGAGAAGGTCTCGCTGATGGACTGCGAGTTGGACCAGGTGGTCACGCCGAACGGGATGCCGATCACGGTGGTGATGGCGATGGCCAGCAGCATGCCGCCCTTAACCTTCATCACGGTGAACACGATGGCAAGCACGAGGCCGATCAGGAAGACCCACAGCACCTTGTCGTTGAAGTCGGCCAGACCCGGGGTAGCCGCAACGGCACCGCCCTTGGCGGCGGCCTTCGGATCGCCGGGAGTGAACTTGATTAGGCCGACGTTCAGCATGCCCACGTAGGCCACGAACAGGCCGATGCCGCCGCCGATGGCGTGTTGCAGGGACTCCGGGATGGCCATGATGATCATCTTGCGGATCTTGGTGACGGTGATGAGGATGTTGATCAGGCCGCACAGGAA
This sequence comes from Bifidobacterium sp. 2450, assembly GCF_041900695.1. Lineage (NCBI taxonomy): Bacteria > Bacillati > Actinomycetota > Actinomycetes > Bifidobacteriales > Bifidobacteriaceae > Bifidobacterium > Bifidobacterium sp. 2450. Next base: position 203,558 of record NZ_JBHEEA010000004.1, on the reverse strand, counting down.
CACCATGCACATGGTCTGCTGCCAGCTGAAGCCGAGGCCGAAGCACACGGTGTAGGTGAAGAACGCGTTGAGGCCCATGCCGGCGGCCTGGGCGTACGGCACATTGGCGAACAGGCCCATGACCAGGGTGCCGATGATGGCCGCGATGATGGTGGCCAGGAACACGCCGCCCCACGGCATACCCGTCTGCGACAGGATCTGCGGGTTGACGACGATGATGTAGGCCATCGCGAAGAACGTGGTCAGGCCGGCCAGAATCTCAGTCGAGACGGTCGTGCCGTTTTCCTTCAAATGGAAGAACTTCTCCATTTACTCTCTACTTCCTTGGGTTTATGCGGGGCTGCGCACCGCGCGCATAATGCTGCGGCTGGCCCCGGCGAGAATTGCGACTCGCCCTGATCGGCCTGCCCAACGCGCGTCAGGCGCTGCGCACCCAATCAGAACCGTGGCCGATTATAGCTTGTGGAGGTAACGTGAACGGGTCCGGGAGTAGACTGACTGCCAGAATAATTCGGAACAACTCAGGGGACACGCAGGGCATACCCGTGGAAGGAAGGCGCGCGATGAAACCGGCCGTCGAAGTCAGCATCACCTCTTGGAAGAAGAATGTCGTCAAGCCCGGTCAGGAGTACGGCCGCGTACTGCTGATGCCTGGCACCGGCTACAACTGCGACCGTCCGCTGCTCTACTGGTCGGCCCAGGCTCTGGTCGAGGCCGGCTGGCGAATCGACCGCATGAACGTACGCAACGCTTCCGACGACCTGTCCACGGTGATTCCGGTCCTCAATCAGGCGATTGACGGCTGGGTGGCCGCCGCGCGCGAGTCCGGCGTGGGCAAAGCCGGTGATTCCGGGGATGGCGTTGCCGCCGATGATTCTGCTACCGTGCTGGCCGATGGCGCAGCTGACTCACCGAACCGTGATTCCGACACCCCGTCCGGCCCTCGCCTGTTGCTGATCGGCAAGTCGCTGACGACGATGACCTACCCACATGTGGCCTCACACTACGGTTTGCCGTTCGTGCTGCTGACCCCGGTGCTGCATCACGCCGACTTCGATCCATCCGCCCGGGTGATTCCGGTGCCGGCTGTCGGCGATGATATCGTCGTCGAATCCGAGGCCCCGAGCGTGGCCGAAGCAAGGGCGATCATCCGCGCGGAACTGGCCGGCCAGTCGCACGCCGCCAGCTCCCGATACTCCGGCCCGGCACCGCTGATCTGCGCCGGCACCGCCGACCCGTTCTACGATCGAGCCCGCGCCAACGTGCTCACCCCGCACGTGCACGAATACCCGGATGCCAACCATTCGATCGAGGTACCCGGCCACTGGCGTCGCTCGCTCGACTATCTGAAGGAAGTCACCGCGTCCGTAGCCCAGTACGCCGCCACGCTGTAATGCCCTGCGACACGCCCGAATTCTGCAATGTCGCTGACCATCCGTAATCTAATTATCCGTAAACCACAGACCGTTGGTTGAAGTGCGCGCGAGTGCATTTCCGAAGTTTGGTTCGCCAAGCCAGCGCAGGTTGAGGGATATAAGCCCGTCAAGGGCCGGCGAAGGTCGCTTCGCGAGATTGTATTGCTCTGCCTGTGCGCAGGGCTTTTTTGTTGCCCGGCCGAAAGTTCCGAACTCCAAGTCAACGGCCGACTTAGGAAGGAACGCCATGAAGAGGCCCGAAAAGGAAGCGGTAGTCGCTCAGCTTACGGAAGAATTCCGTAACGCTGACGCCGTCTACCTGACCGAGTACCGCGGGCTTACCGTTCCGCAGATTTCCGATCTGCGTGAAAAGCTAGGCCGCGATACTTCCTACACCGTGGCAAAGAACACGCTGGCACGCATCGCCGCCAAGGAAGCGGGTATTGAGGGTCTCGACGAGATTCTCTCCGGCCCGACCGCCATCACCTTCGTGAAGGGCGACTTCATCGAGGCTGCGAAGGTCATCCGTGACTTCGCCAAGGACAACAAGGCTCTTGTCATCAAGGGTGCCGCCGCTGACGGCACTGTCTACGATGCCGAGGGCGCCAAGAAGCTGGCAGACCTCAAGTCCCGCCCGCAGCTGCTTGCCGAATTCGCCGGCGACATCAAGGCATCGATGGCCAAGGCCGCGTACCTGTTCAACGCTCTGCCTACCAAGGCTGTGCGCACGATCGACGCCCTGCGCGAAAAGCAGGAGAAGGCTGCCTGATTTACGCCCTCACGGCATGAATCAGTCGCTTCGATAATTTAAACAATAAGGTTTATTAGGCAGCGGATCTACCACTTCGTCCGCCGCCAAGATTGAAAGGAAGCCATAATGGCTAAGTACACCAACGATGAGCTGCTGGAAGCCTTCGGCGAGATGACCCTGGTCGAGCTCTCCGAGTTCGTGAAGGCCTTCGAGGAGAAGTTCGACGTCGAGGCTGCCGCTCCGGTTGCCGCTGTTGCCGCTGTTGCTGGCGCTGCTGCTCCGGCTGAGGAAGAGAAGGATGAGTTCGACGTCATCCTCTCCGCCGTCGGCGACAAGAAGATCCAGGTCATCAAGGCTGTCCGCGCCATCACCAACCTCGGCCTGGCCGAGGCCAAGGCTCTTGTCGACGGCGCTCCGAAGGCCGTCCTCGAGAAGGCCAAGAAGGAAGATGCCGAGAAGGCCAAGGCTCAGCTGGAAGAGGCTGGCGCCACTGTCGAGCTCAAGTGATTTGTGCGGCATAAGCCGCAATCACAGCTTTTCGAGGAACCCCGCACCTGTGTTTCAGGCTGCGGGGTTTCCGCATACTGAGTAGACTAGTTGACGAGGGCGAGGCGGAGAACGCGATCCGGCGTGGAATCACAAAGCTGGCAATGAGCGAAAGTTGTCAATTCTGTGCCCAGTAATCCGCCAAAAGCCGGTAAAAGATGACACAATGGCACGTAGTGTGGTCAAATAGTGTGTCCAGGAAGGCGGTCACGGTGAGCGAGTGGACGGTGAAGATCAACGGTGTCGACCGAATCAGCGTCAAGCCGGGGGAGTGCGTGGAAATCGGCCGTAAGCCGTTACGCCCCCTTGCCGATGATGGCAACACCCGCCTTGACGTCGCCGATCAAACCAAATCGATGTCCAAACGGCACGCCATGTTCACGGTAAAAAGCAATGGTACGGCCTCGATCCGCGATCTTGGATCGACCAATGGATCGTATGTGGTGCGGGAAAATGGCGATTTGTTACGCTTGCCGGCCAATGCCGAGTTCCTGTTACCGACGTCTCCCATGCGCATGCAGTTCGGCGATGTGCCTGCGGACTTCATTCGTATCGACGATCCAGTGGCAAAGCCACTCGACATCAAGGTGCCTGATTTGTTTGGCTATGCGGTTCACGAAGCACCGCAGGAGCCGGATGCGGCGGATATGTCCGTCGACGATATTCTTGATTTGCGGGCCGGCGAGCCGACCGCCATCTTCAGCGCGGATAATGTTCGGCGCAAGGTCGACGAGCTTGAACTTGGCTCGCTGAATATCACGCAGCCAGTGACGAAAAACGATGAGCCGGCCATACCCCGTGACTTGTTCGCGGATGCGTTGGCCCAGCATGCCGAGCAAGAGACCGAACGCAAAAACCAGCAGGCCATGGACTCCGTGGCACTGCCGAAGCAGCAGACCGAACCTGAGTCGACGACTGTAACGCCCGCATCCAAGCACAGCAGGATCTCCGGTATTGTTCCAGTAGATGCCATCGCCCATGCCGTTGTTAAGCACGCTCCCAGCACAAGCGAGCCGGCAGTGGCGTCAGCGGCGGTTGTTGAATCCGATGTGGTGGCTGGCGCAAGCAAATCAGCCGAAAACGTTCAGTCTGCTCCGAATACCAGGAATGCCGGCGATTCTCAGCCGGCGGACACTGTCGCACAGCATGCTGAAGTTGCCCAGCCTGAAGCCGCCCGGGAAGCCGAAGCCGCTCAATCTGAAAACACCCAGCCTGAGACCGCTCAGCCGGCAACCGCCCAGTCTGAAACCGACCAGCCGGCAGCTGACGTACCGGACGATCAGCAGCGGACCGCAGCCGAAGCATATCAAGAAGCCACCGCAGCAGGCGTAGCAGACCAGCAGCCGGCTGCCGAAACCGAAACCGCCCAGCAGTCGGTATCCGAAGCGTACGATATCGACTCCACGGGCGTGCACACCCCAGTCTTCGAGCCCGGCTCGGTGTTCGAGCGCGTGGCCAAGGGCGAGCTGAAAGCACAGGAGCCGGCAGTCGAAGTCGATGGCCTGACCTTTGACGAGGCAAAAACCACGCAAGATTTCAACGTTCAGTTCGAAGTCGCCCGTCATCCCGAATTGCTGGCGTTCCTCGCCATGAATCCGTACCTGTACGACGACATGTATTCTTGGCTCGCCGCCCGTGGCGAGGCCGATATTGACGAAGCCCTGTCTCACAACAAGGGCTATCAGGAATACCGCGAAGCGGTTGGAAAGTGAGTCGAGAGATGACCCAGAGCCAGACTCAGAACCAGAATCTCACGGAAGGTCTGAATCGCATCCGTCGCTGGCGTGACCAATACCGCAGCATGCAGCCGCCATCGCCGCTCGAGGATGTGAATCAACTGGCCGCGAAGCTGGAGATGACCCATGCCCATCCCTCCGGCATCGCCCAGCTGTTCGCTTCCGGCCATGTCCGGCTGGATTCGTTGTTCCGTGACACGGGTGTGCTTAAGGCCGCCGAACGCCATATTGGGCGCGTGCTGGATGACCAGGCCGCCAAACGCAGGATTTCCGGCGTGGCGGAGTTGTCGCTCGTGGTCGGCGTGGCTACGTGGAAGGGCAACGCGCTGCCGGTGCTGTTGTACCCGGTGGGCGTCACGATCGAGGATGATGGCTTGTCGACCACCATTCGATTCACCGGTCGCGTGACCCTCAACGCCGCGTTTGTCAATACATTGCGTGAGCAGGGGGTGTTCCTGGATGAGGATTCCCTGTTTGACGGTGCCAGCTATGACAGTGGCACTCCCGAAACTTCCGCGATGTTCGCCCGTATTTCGTCCGAAGCATCGGAGCGTATCTCCGACTTCGCCATCGAGCGCCAGATTGTGCTCGGATGCTTCATGGACCCCTCGTCGCAGATGATCAGCGAAAGCCGACAGTTCATCGACCAGCTGGAGAACGGCCCCACCGGCAATGTGCTGTTGGACGCGCTTGCCGGCGACGAATCCGCCCGCACCGCGCTCAAAGACGCCAATATTCCGCAATACAGTCCTTTCGACGTAGACCCGCATGCTGAGTACGAAGTCGGCGATGTGGACAATACGGTACGATATGCCGCGTCACTTGCCGCCAATGGCCATAGCATCGTGGTCGACGGCGCCTTCCCGAAGGGCACCGCGGAGCAGGCCGTGGCCATCGCATCGCGCTGCCTGATGAATGGTCGTTCCGTGCTGTACGTGCCCGGCGTGGCCGAGCAGAAGCGTCTGTTCATCCAGACGGCCTCCGCCAATGAGATGAAGGCGCAGGTACTGGATGTATCCGATGAACACGCCAACGCCGCGCTTGATAAGCAGCTGATTGCCGCAGTCGGATTCCAACCGGGAGTCGCCACCCAGCGATTCGACCAACTGGCCGACGAACTCGTGGGCGTGCGCTCGCGCTTGACCCGCTACTTGGGTGACCTGCACGGGGGCAACGATAAGTGGAATGTGTCCGCATACGAGACCATTCAGAATCTGGCCCGTATCTCCGTGCTCCCGACGCACCCTGCCACCCACGTTCGACTTGACGAGTCAAGTGCCCTGAGCATCGCCAACGGTATTGACACATGGATCGGCAAGATGGAACGCGCCGGCGAGCTCGGCGAATACACCATCGGCCCGGAAGGCACCGCATGGTACAAGGCGTCCATCACCACTGAAGAACAGGCAGTAACCGCCTACCAGCGCGTGGACGATTTGCTGCGTCGCTTCCTGCCCGCCACCCGTGAGCAGGTGGCACGCACCGTGCAGACCTGCGGATTCCCGGTTCCTCCCACCACCCGCGAGTGGGAGCGTCAGGTTACGGTTTTGAAGAATCTGCGACGAGTGCTTGACGTGTTCCAGCCGGAGATTTTCGAGCGAGACATCAGCTCCATGATTGAGGCCACCAAGCCGAAGAGCCAGCGCAAGGCCGAGGGCACGTCGATGGGATTCTGGGAGCGCCGCCGCCACATCAAGGAAGCCAAGGATCTGCTGCGCGTCGGCGCGCAGGTCGAGGACTTGCACGAAGCGTTGAAGGTAGTCGCCAAGCAAGGGGAGCAGTGGCATCAGTTCGTGCCTCACGGCGGTTGGCCGGTGCTGCCCAGCAAGCTCGACGAGATCATCTCCACCCAAGAGGCGCTGGTCAGCAATATGACCGCGCTGGATACCGTGCTTTCCACCACGCCCGCTGGTGGCAATCTGGAAACCGCCGATTTCGAGAAGGTGGAAGCACGCCTGAAAGCACTGCTGGATGATCGCAAGGCACTGGACACCTTGCCGGAGCGTTGCCTGCTGGAGCAGGAATTCGCCTCTGCCGGACTGAACGAACTGGTCGCCGATCTCAACGCTCGCCGAGTGAGTGTGGAGCAGGTGCGCGGCGAAGTGCAGCTGGCCTGGTGGACCACCGTGTTTGAGGACATTGTGCGTTCGTCCGCCATCATCTCCAACCAGGATGGTGCCGCGCTGCAGGCCGCATCCGACCGCTTTGCGCAGGTCGATGTGGAGCACGTGCGCTCCATCGGACCGATGGTGTCGCAGGAATCCATGCGCCGCCTGTGCGACATGCTGTTCTCCCGCACTCAGGAAGCCAACCAGATGCACACCGTGCTGGCAGGGCGCGCCAGTGTGTCGCTGAGCAGGATTCGCCGTGATCATCCGGAGATTCTGGCCGCGGCCAAGCCGATTCTGGTGGCCGCGCCGGGTACGCTCGCCGCACTCACCGAGCCGGGTGTGCTGGCTGATGTGGCGATTCTCGATGCGTGCGCGCACATTCCCGCTATCGAGTTGCTGTCCATCATCGGCCGCGTGCAGCAGGTGGTGGTGATCGCCCACTGCGCGACGGTAACCAGCGAAAGCGTCAAGCAGCTGATCGACACGTTGCCTCATATCGAGGTGGATGCTGCCCCGTCTCGCCGTGCGCCGCGCCTGTCCGCATTCCTTGAATCCGAGGGATATGGTCCTGTTCGCTATGATGTGGCCACCGAGCCGGCTGCCGGTGAGGTGCGATTCCACCGTGTGGAAGCGAGCGGTGTGCCGGTTATGTCTTCTGGTCTGGTGGAATCCAGCCAGCCGGAGATTGATGAAGTGGTGCGTCTGATTACGCAACGTGCCGCCGGTTTTGCCGTGGTTCCTTCCAGCTATCGACTTGTGGTCGTGACGTTGACCGACGCATTCCGCACACGCTTGGGTGCCGAATTGAAGTCGTTGGCAGGCAAATCCAAGGCGATGGGCCGATTCCTGCGCCATGTGCGGCTGGTTTCCTTGCGTGACGTGGCCGGAGGTCGTGCCACTGACGTGATTCTGTCGATGTGCTATGCGAAAACCACGCACGGACGTCTGCTTCAGCAGTTCGGCCCGCTCGAAAGCACAGGCGGTCGCGGACTGTTGCTGGACGCCCTGGCATTGGCGGACCACAGCTTGGATATTGTGTCGGCCTTTGGTTCCGAAGATTTGGATGAAGAACGACTGCACCAGTCCGGTCCTCGGTTCCTGAAGACCATGTTGACGTGGGCCGAACAGCTTGACGACCGTCCGGTGCTTCCGTTGCGTGATGCGGCAGGCGGCAACGTGCTGTTCGACGATATCGCCGACAGGTTGCGCGCGCGAGGACTAAACGCTGCTGTTGATTATGGATTCGACAAGGGCGTGAAGATTCCGCTCGTGGTGGGATTGAAGGAAAAGCCGTTTGCCTTGGCCGTGCAGACCGATGACGCGAACTTTATGTCCGTGCAATCCACGCGCAGGCGTCATCGTTTGTCGGCACAGGATCTCATTTCCTTGGGCTGGAATGTGATGACCGTCTGGAGTGTCGCCGCCTTCGTGAACCCCGATAAGGAAGTCGACCGTATCGTCAGCCGTATCGGCGAGATCTACCGCGAGGTTGAATAACCATGGCGGAATACTCGGCTACACGGCGCACACCGCGCAAGCACAAGCGCGTGGTGATGAAGGGCACTGAGCAGTTTGACGCTGACGGCGCCAAACTCGAGCCCGGAGACATGCAGACCGACCAACAACGGCAATCCGACGACGACAAACGCATCCTCGGCGAACTGCCGCCGCACTGGGCCGTTTTTAACGAGCGCGAGTAGGAGTTGGGGCGCACTCTGTGCGCCCCAATACTGTGTTTTCCGCAGCCCTACGGCTGCGGAAAACACAGTATCGGCCGAAGGTCGATTCCGCTTCCTACCGCACAACGGCCATAATCGCTCCGGCCTGTTGCAGCTCCATAACTTTGGCCGCGGCCTCCGGCGGCATTGCGAACGACACCAGTCGGTCGTTGCCTCCCAATGCACCAGTCGCATCCGGTTTGCCGACATTCATCACCGTGGCGTTCTCGGCCAGCGTGCAATCGGCACCTTCGCAACCGACGGCGGAAACCAGTCTCACCTGATCGCCAGCCAATACATCGTCGACACTACTGGCCAAGCGGACTTCAATCACCGTAGTGCCGGTCGGTGCCACGGGCGCATCTCTGGCCATATGCGTGGAAATGGGATCGGCTGCTTCGATATCGATTTGCGCTACCTTGCCCACCACATCCTCAATATTGCCTGTCCAAGACGGGCCTGCCGCAGATACCGGCATATCAGCCAACTGGACGTCGGCGGCCAGAATAATGTCACCCCGTCGAATCGAGCGAGCGGCCACCACCATCGGCTCGGTCTCCACCGCGGCCAATACGGCTTCAAGTCCAAACAACACTGCGAGTCCCACGCACAACGCAGCAGTGAGTCGGCGCAAGGCATCCGCCATGCGCCGTCGCCGCAATGAACCGCGCGCAGGCGGCTTAATAAACGAAAAGGTCACCATGCAACCATGGTGACCTGAAGTTTTTCGTAAGCGCAAGCTGAATCGACCTATGTGGTTCTAGCTTGCCAAGTTATCCACAACGCTTCAAACCCGTGCAACAGACAGTGCCCGTAGTGCCAATATCCGCGGCATACCGCCGTCGACACCGTCGTTTACAGAGGAAAAGCGGGTGTACAGACCTTACTTGCCGGATTTGTCGGTGCGGTAGAAGCCGTGACCCTTGAACTCAATCGGCACGGCGGAATACACCTTGCGCACCTGCTCCTGCGAGCACTTGGGGCATACGGTAATCGGGTCGTCATTAAACGACTGCTGTTCGGTGAAGTCATAGCCGCAGTTCTTGCAACGGTAATGATAGGTAGGCAACGGATTCCTCCAACAAAGTCATATTTCTCGCGGATGGCCCAAACGCCATGCCACGCAACCGTTCATATCCTAGTCGCCGTCCTGACACATTGGCGTTACGGTCTTACTAGCCAGCTTGCTGTTGCCACTCTGGTTCCATCGGCCAGTGTGCGTGGCTGGTTGGTCAGTCTGGCTTGCGCCGAGTATCTTGGCCGGCCGGTCAGCTCAACCGGCCTGATGAGCTAAGCTGCCGGTATCCCTCCGGCGTCAGCACTCCGTCGGCCGGCACATCATGTGGTTCGGCCGGCAAATCGGTGTCCAACACCTCCCACGGCCAGCACACCGCAATTAGGGGACATGCGGGCTTGCGGCGAGCCAAGGCCCGGTCATACCAGCCGGCTCCACGCCCCAGACGATTGCCCTGCGGGTCCACTGCCAAAGCCGGGGCGATGACCAGATCGGCCTTCTCCAACGCTTCGGGCGGTAGAACTGCGCCAGTTGGCTCATCGGGTCTGTGATGGACGGTGCTGGGAGAGCTGCAGCTATCGGCATTGTTCGCGCCACCCACTGCATCCATCGAGCGCAATGTTTCCAATGAATCCAGCACACTCCAGCCAATTTCCAACCCAGACCCCAACCGTGGCACCAACACGTGGCAGCCATGAGCCAGCAGCCATCGCAACAGTGGCCGGGTTTCGATTTCCGAACCCATCGACACATATGCCGCCACTGTGGGACCATCCTGAATCATGTGTGCTGGGAACCGTCGCACCAGCAATTCACCGGCCGCTCCGCGTTCTTCCGCTGGAACGCGCTTGCGCCGAGACAGTATATGGTGGCGCAGCGTCGCTTTATCCGTCTTCTCTGTTTTCTCTGTGCCGCTGTAGTCGCTGCCGATATTCATGCCACTGCCCACTTCGCTCATACCGCACAATCTAGTGTTTCCATCGTAAAACGAAAGTGGCCACGGTAGCGGCGCAAGACCTTCATATGGCTACAATAAAGGCCGTGTCAGTTTTCCAGTCGATTAAAGAGGCGTTCAAGCTGGACCACCAGATCCGCCCGCCACGTCTCACCCATCCCGGTTTTCCGGTAGTCCTGCGCCCCCTGACCATGGATGATGAGGACGGCTGGAACGAAGTGCGCTGGCGCAACAACGACTGGCTGGCACCTTGGGAATCCGGTGACCCGATGCATGGCGGCTCCATCACATTCAATCAATGGGTGCAGCGGCAGCGCCGTAACGAGCAGCATGGCGTCGGCGTGATCTTCGCCATCGAATACCAGATGCGTATCGTCGGCCAGATTTCGTTGGGAGCCATCGTGTATGGTGCCATGCGTACCGGCGTGGTTGGTTATTGGGTCGATCAACGGTACGCCGGCCACGGATTCGCGCCAATGACACTGGCCATGCTTGCCGATTGGGCGCTCGGAGACCCATTCGGGCCCGCGTTGCATCGGCTGGAAATCGCCATTCTGCCGGATAATGCGCGTTCTTTGGCTGTGGTGCGTAAGGTCGGAGCCCATCATGAGGGACTGCGCGAGCGGTATATGTATGTCAATGGCCAGTGGCGCGACCACGTAACGTTTGCGCTGTTGGCTGAAGATATGGGGCAAGGGTTCGCCGCCAGACTCGCCGCCGCCGGTTCCAGATAAGCGTCGACCGGAAAAATTCCGCTCCGACACGCCCGGGCGGAAAGCCCCAGTTCGTCGGCACGTCTCCTATCCTTGACTCTATGGGTTATGAGTCACTGAGCACTGTCGTCGTGCTGGTGATTGTGGCGATTATTATCGTTGTATGGCTGCCCGTACGTACGGCCAACGGCATGAAACGTGTGGACGAGCACCGGCAGGATCGTTATTCGCCTTCTCTGCATATCGTTGATGCAGAGAACGGCAGACGATTCGGAGACATCAAGCCGCATAAGGCGAAAGGGGCAGCAATGCCAGCATCAACACCGTCAGCGAGGCTGACACCTGAGCACATCGCCCATGTGCGGGAACTGCGCCGCGCGGCCATCCGCCGCCGGCAGATTCTCGCCGTATGCCTGCTTGCCATAACCGTGTTGGTGTTTGCCGTATCGTTCTCCCTGCATTTCAGCCTGCTGCTTGCTCTTATTCCGTTCGTGCTGTTGCTGCTGGTGCTGGTGCTGGGAGCCAATGCCTCACGCCAGGCCCGGCAATGGGAGCGCAAGGTGGTTCGCTACGAGCGGACTCATAGCGGTACGGGCTGGTCCAAGAAACCGTCTGCCGAGTCCAAGGACAGCAAGCGTGTGAACAAGGCCGAACCGGTTGCGGCCGTAACTGCGCCTGCCGAGAAGCCTGCCGAGCAGATTGAGGATGCTGCCACCGAGGTCATGGAACAGCGGCAGATTCGCCGCGCGTTACGCGATGCCGAGATTGAGCAGGCCAAGGCCAAGGCGTTGCGTCAGTCCGCCGCCGCATATCAGGCCGCGGAAGAGCACGCCAAACAGTCTGAGAAGTCTGATACTGGACAGTCCGCCGCCGATAAGCCTGCCGCCGAACCGTCTGCTATGGTCGATGAATCCGCTGACCGTAAGTCCGTTGCTGAAACCAGCGAATCTTCCGCCACACCTGATGCCTCCGCTCGCACAGACAAGTCGACTGAGTCGGATAAGTCCGTCGCCCCTCGAGTTGAACCATCGCTTACGGTGCGTGACGAGCGCGATGAGCGCGACGATGCCGCTGCCGATGCCACGTCGGAACTGGCCAGCGTACGCCCTGCCCGAGCACTGGACGTCTTCGATATGTCCACCTCGCAGGATCTCATCTCCTTCACTTTGGGTGGGGAACATAACGCCGACAATGCTCCGGAAAGCTTGGAGATCAAGTCGACCCGTCAGGTGTCCAAGGCGGAACCTGTCGAACCCGCAGTGGCGGAAAAGTTGATTGACGAGGCCCGAGCCGTCAAGGCCGCGGACGATGCCAAGGCCGTCGATGCAGGCAAGGCTGTCAGCGCCGGAAACGCTGTAGACACTGAGCCGGAGCAGCGCGATGATGCCGATACGGACGCTGATGACGAGGCTGCAAACGCCGCCCAGCGAGCCGCATTCCACGAATCCGAGGAGCGTGCCGACGTCGAAGCGCCAGCGGCGACCACCGATTCGTTGGGCGCAGGCCTGGACTCCATTCTTGCCCGCCGCGGCAACTGAGCGTTGCGATTCGCCGATTTTCTCTCACAGCGTTAGCACTCGAGTTGGCAGAGTGCTAATAATCGCGCTACGATGTGTCCTAGCGCAAAGGGACAACGCAAGTGATCGTCAGCCTCTTGAGACGTTCTGGCGCGGCATTATCGAACTACAAGTAGATACGAGGTGACCCACAGTGTCGATTAAGCTCACACCGTTGGAAGACAAGATCATCGTCAAGCAGGCCGAGGCCCAGACCCAGACCGCTTCCGGTCTGTACATTCCGGACAATGCCAAGGAGAAGCCTCAGCAGGGTGAAGTCCTGGCCGTTGGCCCGGGCCGTCGTGACGACAAGGGCGAGCGCATCCCGATGGACGTCAAGGTCGGCGACAAGGTGCTGTACTCCAAGTACGGCGGCACCGAAGTCCGCTACGAGGGTGAGGACTACCTCATCGTCGGCGCCCGCGACATTCTCGCCATCCTCGGCTGATTAGTCGCCTAGCGAACTTCAACAACCCCGACTGTTCCCACGGACAGTCGGGGTTTTCTCTTGCCGGGCGGAAAGGGGCTCCCCCTCAGAGAGGGGAGCCGAAAACCGCTCCCACCAAACGCCCAGCCATGCCTGCTATGCATAAAGGTGCATGCGTGCAATGTAGTTGAGTTCGGCGTTGCACCGCATCTACACTGGGTAACGGATTGGGGTCCCTATGGAAGAGGCTCAGTCGGCGACTTGGCCGAGCGGCTTAAGACATTTTGCGCAAGACGGCAGTAGATCGACGGTATGTTGTTTTTTCCGTGTCGCAGGTTCGTAGCGTCGTCGCGCTGTGCCAATGGTTGTCTCTCTACCGACGCTGAGTGCCGTGGCATGAGGCCAGCGTCGGCAGTGGGCCACGAAATGGCGATGTGCCGATGCTGAGCCGCGTTGGTGTCGTTATAGGGCCAGTTTTTGGACCATTGCCGACGGCAAATCGGCGTTTTGTGTCGGCGACGGTCTAAAAACTGGCGGTCTGCCGACGATAAGTGCCGTCATCATCGGCAGACCGCCAGGTATTGTCCCCGTGCCGACGTAAAAAGCCCTGCCATCGTCGTCACCGAGCCATCTTGTGACTCACTGACGGCGGCAGCAGGGCGGAAGAGGCCGAAATCATGCGCGCGGTGCGGTCTCACACCTCGAATCCGGCCTCCACCAGCGCGTGATCGATGTCGCGAATCAAATCGTCCGTATCCTCCAGACCCACGGCCAGACGGAAGAAGCCGCGGTGGAACTCAGGCGGGTACAGGTACTGGCGCTCGTCATCCTCGCCGAGGAACACGATCAGCGATTCGTCATGGCCGAGCGAGACGGCCGACGTAATCACATTGAGCTTGGAAACGAACCGGTTGTGCCCGTCATGATCGGTGTCGAGGCCGAACGACAGCACGCCGCCGAACCCGGAGTCCGGGCGGGCCAGCTGGCTGACCGCCACCTCGTGGTGCGGGTGCGATTCCAGACCGGGGTACGCCACGAAACGCACCCGCATCCAGCGATTCGAGATGCTTGGCAATCGCCAAGGCCGAGGCGTTGTGCTGGCGGATGCGCAGCGGCAGCGTCACCGAGCCGCGATTGATCAGCCAGGCGTTGAACGGCGAGATGATGCCGCCGAAATTCACCTGCGCGGTGAAGCGGATCTGGTCCGTGCGCGCCTTGGTGGTGGCGATCGAGCCGCCCAGCGCGTCGCCATGGCCGTTGATGTATTTGGTGAGCGATTCGATGACGATATCCGCGCCGAGATCGAGCGGGCGCACGTTGTACGGCGTGTTGAAGGTGTTGTCCACCGAAACCAGAATGTCCGGGTTCGCTTCGTGGGCCAGTTTGGCGATGGTGGCGATGTCCGAGACCTTGAGCGTCGGGCTCGCCGGCGTCTCGATATGCACCAGCTTGGTGTTGGGGCGAAGCGCCGCGCGTACGTTCTCGGGATCGGAGGTATCCACGATGGAGGTTTCGATGCCGTACTTCTCCGGCAGAATCTGGTTCAACAGGCGGTAGGCGGCGATATAGGTGGTGTCGGAGAAGATCGCGTGGTCGCTTCGGTTGAGGAACGTGGTGAACGTGGCGGCCAGCGCGGCCACGCCGGAAGCGAGCACCACCGCATCCTCGGCACCTTCAAGACGGGCCAGCTTTTCTTCCAGATAGCGCTGGTTCGGATGGCCGTTGCGCGTGTAAAGGTTCACGTCCGAACTGGACCAGTTGATGTCCGAGGGGTCGTAGGGTAGCGCGTAGGCGTTCGCCAGCGTGATGGGGCGACGGATCGCGCCGGTTTCGGCGTCGACCCCGTTACCGAGGTGAATGGCCAGCGTGCCGAATCCGAGCGGCTGGTCGTCGAATGATTGTCCGTGATGTACAAGATTAGAAGCCATGCGCCCAGCATGCCAGCATGCGCCGTGCCGCGCAAACAGGCGACACCGCTCGAAAACTGCGCCATTGCAAGGTTCTAGAGCACCATATAAGAAAAAATGATTGGGTGAAGTGCGGGGTGCAGCCTTGGTCGGGGCTGTTTGCAGGGCCGAAGCGGACCCTGAAAACACGCTGTAAGACACGCCGATAAAACCGCAGAATTCCGAGGTAAAACAAGGTTCGCGTAGGGGCCGATTTGCATACCTGGAAAATCTGTGGTTACATAGCCAAGTTGCCTGTTGAGGTCAAACACCGCGGCGGGAAACAGACTGGCGGATTTCCCAAGCGGTCAAAGGGAGCTGACTGTAAATCAGCCGCTTCGTGCTTCAGTGGTTCGAATCCACTATCCGCCACGCCCCGATAGCTCAGTGGTAGAGCACTTCCTTGGTAAGGAAGAGGTCGTGAGTCCAATTCTCACTCGGGGCTCTCTGGCGGGGTAGCTCAGCTGGCTAGAGCGTACGACTCATAATCGTAAGGTCAAGAGTTCGAGCCTCTTCCTCGCTACAAATCGCGCCCGCTAACCGGTGGGCGCGCACTATACCTAAGAACACAGAGGTGAATGACAATGGCTAAGAGCGCCGACATCCGTCCGGGCATCACGCTGGCCTGCACCGAGTGCAAGGAGCGTAACTACATTACGACTAAGAACCGTCGTAACACGCCCGACCGTCTTGAGCTCAAGAAGTTCTGCCCGCGTTGCGGCAAGCAGACCGTGCACCGCGAGACTCGTTGATCGCAAGTATCACAGCTTTACAAAACCCGGCCCATTCGGCCGGGTTTTTGCGTATTCGCTCCAGAGGCGAGTGGCAGGGTGCGGAATCAGTATCCGCATCGCGTGAGAAACGGCAGAAATCCCGCGTCTGCACGAACCCCTCGCGGGCGTTCTGCCGTTTCAGTCGATGATTGCCCCGATATCGCACCTGCGCCACTAAGATAGGAAGCCATGACAAGCTTTGCAGACATCACCACCATGGGCGTGGGCGGCCCCATCGCCCATTTCATCGAGCCGACCACGCGCGTGGGGCTCATCGAAGCCGTGGAGGATGCCGATTCCAAAGGCCTGCCCTTGGTCGTCGTCGGTGGCGGCTCCAACCTGCTTGTTTCCGATAAGCCTTTTGACGGCGTGGTGGTTCGAGACGCCCGACGCCTCATCACTGTGCCGGACGAGGCTGCACCGGTAGAGGGCGAGGATCGCACCGTGCATGTCAATGCCGAGGCCGGTGCCAATTGGGATGATTTCGTGGCCTTCACCGTAGAGCTCGGGCTCGAGGGCGTCGAGGGACTGTCCGGCATTCCCGGCACAGTCGGCGCTTCCGTGGTGCAGAACATCGGTGCCTACGGGCAGGAAGTCGCCACTTCGGTCGAATCGGTGGAAGTCTGGGATCGAGACACCAAAACAACGCGCGACCTCACACCCGCCGATCTTCGATTCGGCTATCGATACTCCGCACTGAAGGCCAGCATGTACGCCGGCCCCGGCCAGCCGGCCGACCGATTCTTCCCGACGCCACGTTACGTGGTGCTCTCCGTCACCTTTGCCCTGACCCACTCGGCCGAAGGCACGGTAGGTTACGGACAGCTTGCCAAAGCGCTTGGCGTCGAAGTGGGCGACCGTATGGCCACCGCCGACATCCGCAAAGCCGTGCTCGCAGTACGTGCCGCCAAGGGCATGCTCGAGGACCCCACTCGCTACGCCTTGCCCGACATGGCCACCGCCAAGCGCGAGACCAATATCCTGACCGATCTGGAGCGTCTGGCCTCCCTCAATGAGGCCGCCGGCATTCCCGTTGGCGATGACGGTCTGCCTGCTCCCGACTACAATCGCCACAGCTGCGGCTCGTTCTTTATGAATCCGATTCTGACCGCCGACCAAGCGGCGGCCCTGCCCGAAGATGCGCCGAAGTTCGACGCGACTCTGCCTGACGGCACTCCCGGCACCAAGACGTCCGCCGCCTGGCTCATCGACCATGCCGACTGCCATAAGGGATATAAGGTCGATGCGGACGCGCCGGCCAGTCTATCCACGCGGCACACGCTGGCCTTGACCAATCGTGGGGGAGCAAGCGCGGCCGATATCGCAGCTTTGGCGCGCGCGGTTCAGCAGGCAGTCAAGAGCGCGTTCGGAGTGGACTTGGTGCCCGAACCGGTCTGCGTCGGTGTGCTGTAATCGCGCTATTGATTGATGGAGTGGGGTGTTAATCCCATATATTGCGGACTCTAAGTCTTATTAATAGACAGGACACGCGGGCTCTTCTATACTCGATTGTCGGTATTGTGCGCATTTGGTGCGCAAACAACAGAGAAAAAGAAGAGCACTATGCAACTGTTCCGTACGAAATCCGTCGAACAGACCATTGCCGAAACGGGTGAAGAGGGCCGTAAGCTCAAGCGCAACCTGACTTGGTGGGATCTGTCAATCATGGGCGTGGCCGTAGCCGTGGGCGCCGGCATCTTCTCGGTGGGCGCGCAGGCCGCCGCCTTCCACGCCGGCCCGGCCGTGATCATCAGCTTCCTGATCGCCGGCATCGTGTGCGGCGCAGCCGTGATGTGCTACGCCGAATTCGCTTCGATGATTCCGGTGGCCGGCTCCGCCTACACCTTCACCTACACCACGGTCGGCGAGATCATGGCCTGGATCATCGGCTGGGATCTGATCCTGGAAATGCTGATGGCCGGCTCCGTGATTTCCAAGTATTGGGGCGTATACCTCAACGATTTCATGCGCCTGATGGGCTGGAGCGCCAACACCAACCTGACGTTCGGCTCCTTCCATATCGATATCGCCCCGATTATCATCGTGGCGTTCTTTACCACGCTGCTCGTATTCGGCACCAAGATCGGCGCCCGCGTGGACGGTGCTATGACCGTGCTCAAGATCGCCATCGTGTTCTTTGTGGTGATCGTCGGCTTCTTCTACGTCAAGGCCTCCAACTTCACCCCGTTCATTCCGCCGAGCCAGCCGGCCTCCACCGTGGAAGGCTCCTCCGCCGTCACCGGCGTGATGACCCAGCCGCTGTGGCAGTTCGCCACCGGCATGACCCCGTCCGTGTACGGCGTACCCGGCATCCTCTCGGGCGCGGCACTCGTGTTCTTCGCGTTCATCGGCTTCGACGTGGTGGCCACCGCCTCTGAGGAGACCAAGAACCCGCACAAGAACGTGCCGCTCGGCATCGGCGTGGGCATGCTGCTCATCATCGTCATGTACATGCTCGTGGCCGTGGTGACCACCGGCATGGTCTCCTATGCCGATCTCGCCAAGCAAGACAGCCCCTCGCTGGCCACCGCCTTCGAACTGGTGGGCGCCGACTGGGCCGCCAAGATCATCAGCTTCGGCATCGTGCTGGGCCTGGCCACCGTGGTTATGGTGCTGTTGCTCGGCCTGACCCGTATCGTCTTCGCCATGAGCCGCGATGGTCTGCTGCCGCGCGGCCTGTCCAAGACCGGCAAGCATGGCACCCCGGCCGCTCTGCAGATCGTCGTCGGCGTGGTGGTGGCGCTCGTGGCCGCCTTCTTCGACATCGGCGTGCTCTCCGACATGGTCAACATCGGCACCCTGTCCGCCTTCACGCTGGTGGCCATCTCCATCCCGATTATGCGCAAGAAGCGCCCCGACCTGCCACGCGCCTTCAAGATGCCCGGCAACCCGTGGATTCCGATCCTCATCGCCGTGGCCAACTTCTGGTTGATGCTCAACCTGTCCGTGCTCACCTGGATTCGTTTCGTGGTGTGGCTCGTGGTCGGCTTCGCCATCTACTTCGGCTACGGCTACTGGCATGCGCGCCTCGGCAAGGGCGACCTGACCGAAACGCTGTCCGCCGAAACCGATAAGGCCGTTAACGGCTGAGAGCGAGGAGCGTCCCAACAGGCGCGTACCCTTGTATCAGTATTTGTTAAGGAGGATGCCATGCCATATGTAATCGCTCAGCCTTGCGTGGATGTCAAGGACAAGGCTTGCGTGGACGAGTGCCCCGTCGACTGCATTTACGAGGGTTCCCGCTCGCTGTACATCAACCCCAACGAGTGCGTCGACTGCGGTGCATGCGAACCGGTGTGCCCCACCGAGGCCATCTTCTATGAGGATGATCTGCCGGACGAGTGGGCTTGGTACAAGGATGCCGCTGTCAACTTCTTCGCTGAAGTCGGCGATTTGGGCGGCGCTTCCGCCAATGGCCCAATCGGCAAAGACCCGGAACAGGTCGCCGCGCTGCCGCCGCAGAACCAGTAAGCTGATTTGCGGATAAGCGCTGCACACAGCGCATAGTTCGGATTGAACCCTCGGTCTATCACGGCCGAGGGTTCGTCGTATCTTAGGAACATACCGTCCAAGAAAGGGGTTCTCATGGGCTTCCACGCATATTCGTCGCCATACGACTGGTCTCGTATCGCCGGCTTCAAAGCCACCGCCAAAACCGTGCCGGGTGGCATGATCGACCTGTCCGTAGGCTCGCCCGTGGACCCGGTGCCGAGCAGTGTCCAGCAGGCGCTGGTTGCCGGCGCAGACGCCCCCAACGCCCATGGATACCCGGTCACCGCCGGCACCGCCGACCTTAAGGCCGCTATCGATACATGGTTCCGCGAACTGCGCGGGGTGGATCTGAAATCCATCAACGCTGCCGCCGTGCCCACCGTGGGTTCCAAGGAGGCCGTGGCGCTGATGGCCAGCCTGCTGCACCTTGGCGAAGGCGATGTGGTCGTCCAACCGGCTGTCTCCTACCCGACTTACGAAATCGGTACCCAACTTGCCGGCGCCACAGTGGTCAAAGTCGATGATGTGACCGACGTCGATTCCTGGGTGAATATTCCGAACGTCAAGGCCATCTGGATCAACTCGCCGTGTAATCCCTCCGGCGAGGTCATCTCCGCTGACTGGCTGACCGACATCGTGGCTGCTGCCCGTCGCATCGGTGCCGTGGTGCTCTCCGACGAATGCTATGCGTTAATGGACTGGCGTTCGGTGCGCCGCAATACAGCCGCGTCCTCTGCGCCTGCCGCGTCTGCATCTGCTGCGTCTGTGCCTGCCGCACCGGTGGCCGAATCCAACGAGCCCGCCTCCGGTACCGCATTCAGTCTCTCCGCCACGCCATGTGCCCTGAATCCACATGTGTGTGAAGGTTCGGCAGCTGGCATCCTGGTGCTCTACTCGCTGTCCAAGCAGTCCAACATGGCCGGCTACCGTACGGCTCTAATTGCCGGCGATTACCGGCTGATCAAGGAAATGGCCGAATACCGCAAGCAGATCGGCCAGATTATCCCTGGTCCAGTGCAGGCCGCCATGGCCGCAGGTCTGAAGGACGCAGCCGCTGTGCACGAGCAATGGGGGCGTTACCGTCGCCGCCTATCCGCGCTGGTTGACGCACTGAAGGCATATGGCTATTCGGCACAAATACCCTCCGGCGCGCTGTACGTATGGGTCAAGGCCAAGTCCGGCGACTGCTGGGCCGATATGGCCGAGCTCGCCAAGATCGGCATCATCCCCAGCCCCGGCGAATTCTACGGCGCTCCCGCCTACCTGCGTTTCTCCGCCACCGCCACCGACGAGGCCATCCGTTCCGCCTGCGAACGTCTCACGGCGTAATGAGATCGTAAGTGGCGTTGAGCCGTTCACGCCCCAAACTGGGCGGCCTTGTTGCCAAATTTGCGGCGCACAGCGTCCAGTGCGGCCTCGGCATCATGCAAACGTGCCTGTGAGGTCTGGCCGCGGGCATTGTCGGCCTCTTCGAGCATGTCATCCAGTGAAGGCTGCACGGCCGTGGCCGCCGCCTTACTGAGCGAAGACGTGCTCATACCGGCCAAGCGAATAGTTCTGGGCAGGGGAGTGGCAGACTCCGCCGAGGCCGGTAGCCCCAGCATGACTTTCAGCTGCCGCACGCATTCCGGGTACAGCACGCCGGCCGTATCGGTCGGCCGCTCCATCGTAAAAGACCGGGTCTGATAGCTCAGGTCGGCGAACCGCAACTTCACCGTCAGCGTGCGCGCCACTAGCCCCTTGCGCCGCAGCGTGCTGGCTACTTCGTCGCAGGCCGAACGCAATAGCCCACACACCACGCGCATATCGCGTGTATCCTCGGCCAAGGTTTCCTCGGACCCAATGGATTTCTCCTCGCGCACCGTGGTAATTTCGCGGGAATCCAACCCGTGCGAGGCCGCCCATAATCCACGTGCCGCAGCCGGGGAGCCAGTGGCACGAGTCAATGCAGCCTCATCCAGCTGAGCCAATTCAGCCGCCGAATGCACGCCCCAAGCATTAAGCCGCTTCTCCAAAGACGGCCCGATTCCCGGAATACCACGCAATGGCATCATCTGCACGAATTCGGCCGAGCGGGCCGCGGGAATCAGCAGCATGCCGTCCGGCTTGGCATTGGTCGAGACCATTTTGGCCACCAGTTTGTTACAGGCGATACCCACTGAACACGTCACGTGGAAGCGCTCGGCCACCTGAGCGCGAATCCACGCGCCGATCGCGCTCGGCCGCCCCCACTCCAGCAGTGCGGCGGACACATCCATATAGCCCTCGTCCACCGAAACCTGCTCGAACCGGTCGGTGACGGTCAAAAACACCTCATGCATGATTCGGTGCGACATCATGCGGTAATACGCCATATCCACTGGCAGAAAAATGCCGTTCGGGCACAACTGATGGGCGCGCGCGGCCGGCATCGCCGAATTGATGCCGTATTTCCGGGCTTCGTAGCTTGCGGCGGACACCACCGCGCGCGGCCCGGTGCCGATGATCACCGGCTTGCCTTTGAGCCCGGGGTTGCGCGCCACCTCCAATGAGGCATAGAAGGCATCCATGTCGATATGCAGCACGGTGCATCCGGTCTCGTCGTGGCCCCAATCGCGTTTGGCGGCCTCAAGTCTCGGTGCGGTGCTCATGCCACCATTGTAGGAATGACGAACGAGGTCATGCTCACTATGTGGCGCGCATGGCGCAGCGCTCACTGTCATAATGCCGAATATCGCCGGAATTCCAAGGGTTTGCGCGCTGTGCGGCTGTTTCGCATGGTGGGTGCGATTCCATGGAATCGTCCACATTGCGTCACTGTCCGTAACGCCTTCCAAGTCAATGCGCGCTGTCCCGGCTCTCCGAGTAGCGTAAACCTCATGAAGAAGGCAGTGGTCGGTATCCTCAACCGTGTTCCCGTGGTTCTTATCGTGATTGGTGAGGCACTGGTGATTTATTTGGCTACGGCCGTCGCCAAACTTGCGTTCACCCAGCTCGACCCGCTGTACTCGGTGTGGTATCGCGTGGGATTCATGGCGGTGCTGTTGCTGCTGTGGCGCAGGCCCTGGAGCAAGGCGAAGCGAGCGCAACTGTTTCACCGCGACGCCCGCAGCTGGGGGCTGGTCGTACTGCTCGGCTGCTCGCTGGTACTGATGAATACCCTGTTTTATGTGGCCATCAGCAATATGGATATGGGCATTGCCGTGTCTATCGAATTTTTGGGACCGCTTTCGGTGGCGGTGATTACCGGCAAAAGCTGGCGTGAGCGGGTCGGTATCGGCATCGCGGCGGTCGGTGTGGTGCTGTTGGCCGGCATATCATTGGCCAATCCGTCCGGCAATGGCACGTTTTTGTATGGTCTGATTGCGATTTTGATCGGCGGGTCGATGTGGGGCATGTATATCATCACCGGTCGGCGCGTGGCGGCTGGCGGCAATTCGCTGGATAATCTGTGCATCGCCGTGACCATCGGCTGGCTGGTCCAGTCCCTGTTCCTTGGCGTGCCGGCTGTGTCTCATGTGGTTCACCCCAAGGCCGATGCCACGTGGGCGCTTGAGCCCGGCGGCTCGCTGAAGCTGCTGGCTCTGCTGTTTGTGATTTCCCTGATGGCCTCGTTCATTCCCTATGTGGTGGAGCAGATCACGCTGCGACGCACCACATCCGGCGCATTTTCGGTAATGCAATCCATCAATCCCGCCATGGCGGTGGCCGTGGGACTGGCGTTTGGCGAGATTCCCAGCGTTGGTGAAATCATCGGTGTGGCGTTGGTGATTTGCGCGGTTATCGTTACGTTCTCCGGCGATGCCGCGCCCGCGGACGTTCAATAATGTGTCGTTCGGCACGCCGTATCCGCAGGACGTGGTACAGTGATTTGCTGTTGCGCATCATTGCGTAACGTGGAGTCATGCCTGAGTGGCCGATAGGGGCACCCTGCTAAGGTGTTAGTCGTGTAAACGGCTCGAGGGTTCGAATCCCTCTGACTCCGCAAGCAAGGGTTTTGGGAGAAATCTCAAAACCCTTTTTTCGTGCCGAAAACGGTGGTGTTTCAACGGTTTCAGGCTGTTTTGGCGCTCGCCGGCTAATTGCGGGACGGTGCGTGATGGCGCATGGCTAAGCGTAGGATAAGCGGTAAATAAGGCGGTAATAATTCCGATCGGCCACATAGTTACCGCTTAACATCGCTGGGAGGTGTCGCCATGTCACGTCAGACGCGCCGCAAGCGTCGCAGCTTCGGCAAGTGCGAGGAAAAGACCATAAAGGGTCGTCGCTACCTGTACTACAGTTTCGTCACGCCCGAGTGGGCTTTCTCCAAATGGCCCGAACTGAAGCTTGGTGCCCGCCAATGGCATTCGGTGCTGCCCGAGAACGAATACGAGGGCGAAGCGTGGCTATCCGCCGCCCAAAGGGACATCAAGGCCGGCATATGGGTACCCGACGCCCTGAAGAAGGCGGAAGCCCGGCGCGAGTCGATCACGTTCCGCGAATACGCCGTGCCGTGGGTGGAACGCCGCAAGAAGAAGAACGGTACTGACCTGAAGGAAACCGCAAAGCAAAAATACCGCGAATCACTCGAACTGTACCTGCTCGACTACTTCGGAGACATACCCCTGACATCCATCAAAACGGCCGACGTGCAGAAATGGTGGGATGAATTCAAACCGGTACGTCTCGACGCCGATCTGGAAGACCGACGCTATCACGTCTACAAGCACCTGAAAACGATTCTGGAAGACGCGGCTACCGAACCCATCGACGACGCGGGAAACACGCTCATAGCGGCCAACCCGTGCCGTATACGGGCCGCTAGGCCGAAAGCCAAGCACGTACCGGTGAGGCCCACGCCGGAACAGATGACGGCGCTGCTGGAAGCCATGCCGGAATACGTGCGCATGGTGGCCCGTATATGCGACGGCGCGGCCCTGAGGGAGGGCGAGGCGTTGGGCCTGTGCGTGAAGCATATCGACTTCGACCACATGAAAATCAAGGTCAGGCAGCAGGTGCAGCGCATCAAGGACGACAAAAACCCCGGCCGCTATAAGACCGTGATACTCACCCCGAAAACGGATAGCTCCATAGACGATGTGGCAATGTCCCCGGCACTTGCAAGCGACATACGCGATTGGATGGACTCGCGCAACCTGACCGACCCCGAGTCCCCGCTCTTCGTCGGCGTGCGAACGGGCGACTGGATTACCCCCGCGACCTACAGGAAGGCCATTGCCGACGCCAAGAAGAAAGTCCCCGGACTGGAGAACATGCGTCCGCACGATCTACGCAAGGACTTCCTGAGCACGATACTCGATGAAGGCGGCACCGTCGCTGAAGTCATGCGCCAAGGCCGGCACACCACAATGGCCGTGGCGTCGAAATACCAAGTCACCAGCGAAGACCACATGAACGACGTGCTGAACCGCGTGGACTCCCGCACCAAGCCGGCGAGCGCCGACGCGGCCCCCGACGTTCCCGCCGATGCCGGGGAGGATGATATTCAGGCGCTCGCCGGCGTGATCGACGGGATGCCGCTGGAAGATCGGGTAACGCTGCTGAAGACCCTGACTGCCGAAAAACGCGCCCTGATACTCGACGTTATGGAGAAGACGGCAAAGCTCGCCACGTTGACCGAGCTGCTGAAGTAGGCGCTCGCCGGCATGTCGGAGAACCTAGAGTCGTATGCAGTCCGAATGATGCTATTGCGCGTATCGGCGCGTAAGCGACACGCCGAAGGGATATTTTCCTGTACCGGTTTATCGCGGTAAATCGCACATTTTCCGGTGAAATCAGGTGAAAACAGACGAAAATGCGGCGTCACGGCTGGCATTTCAAAAGAATGGTCGATGGTTTTAATATTTCAAGATATTTCCCGTTATTTCCCGTCGATTCCCGCTTTTTGTGGAAATGAACACATTTTTTGTTCGTTTTAGGGCGATGTCCGGCGTTCTGGAATCATCATGTGAATTACAGCCGTTGGAAACACGGTAAATTGATGGGTGTCGCAACGGGACGCATTGAGATGTACCGTTGCGCACGGCAGAAAAGTGAACACCCCGAAGCGGCCACTCCGAGGTGTTCCGAACCCCCACCCCGCGTGTAAACGCGGCAACTTGCAGTAGTAGGAGTCAAAAATGAATAGTAGCGCAACCATCATCGAAACAGCGAAACCCGGCACGTCCACCAAACGACTCGAACCATTGAAGGCAGCGACCGAATCGCTCGGGTTCCATGACTGCCGCGTGACCATGAGGCTTGTGCGTGAAGGCAAGCTGAAGGCTATCAAAGTTGGCAACCGCGTGATGATCACCACCGCGAGCCTGAACGATTTCGCGGGGTGCTGAAAACGATGATGACCATGAGGAAAACCCCTGAAGCTGGCGGCTTCGAGGGGCTGAACGACCATATCCATAGTAACGCCGATTCGATTCCCTATGTGCTGCCCATGACGGCCGGCTACCTGCTGGAATGCGCGTATGGACCGTACAGGCTGACCGTCTCGCGGCGCACCGAGGAAACCGCGCGCATGATGGCGCTGTTCGCATACGCGAGCCATATCCGCGCACTGCCGCTTGTATTCTCCGCATGGACGGCAAGCACAGCCGACTGCGTGATGGTGCAGGCGGTGAGCCTGCTGCTGCCATCAGGCGTGCTGACGATAGGCACGGTGCCGAACCTCTCCAAGACGCGGTGTGTGCCCGTCTCGGCGAACGCCGTTGACCAAGGCATAGCCACCCTTCTCGATACGCAGCTCATGCCCTCACGCGCCCGCATGGATGCCGGCTATGTGCGCCAGCGCATCGCGCGAAGCGCCGACATGAACCGCAGCCGGATACTCGAAGCAGGCGAGCGCGGCGGTGCCATCATCCGAGCACTGGGGGCGCTCGCCGGTGTGCCGTGGCCGCAGGCGGCGGCACGGCTGATAGAAGGCGGTGTGCTATGAGCATGGCGCAACAGGGGAAAATGGATGGCGGCTATGTCGATTCGTCGGGTGCTGACGTGGTGGAGATCGGCTGTGACGCCGAGTTTTGGGAGAGTCTGCCTTTTCTGGCTCATACCCGTGATTATGCGTGGAGCTGCGGGGTGTCGCCGTGGAGCGTGTACGGCGTGGAGCTTGTGCGCGCGGCCTGCGCGATACCGCCCGAGTACGTGCTGCCGCGCGAGGGTTTCGGCTCGTATGGGAGTCTGAACATGTTTCTTGCCCTCACCGGTTTCAGTGGCGACGGCAAGGGCAACAGCACCAGCGCGGGAAGCGATTTGGTGCCGTTCGTGGGCGACTACGCGACCATAGCCATTCCCCCGAGCGGCGAGGGCATAGGCAGCGTGTTCTCGCACATGGAGCGCGAGACCGGGGAGAACGGAAGGCCCACGGGCCCGGCGTTCAACCATCTCGACCATATCCGCGCGCTGCTGGATTACGACGAGATCAGCACGCTCACCGGGGCCGCGAGCCGTCAGGGCTCCACGTTGAACGCGACCCTGTGCAGCACATGGAGCGGCAAGAAGTTCGGCGGCTGGAACAAGTCGCCGGACAAGCGCGTGGACGTGCCCGCGCACGCCTACCGGCTGTGCCTCATCGCCGGTGCCCAGCCATCGACGGCCGGATACTTCCTCGACTCAAAGAACATGGGCGTGGTGCAAAGGTTCCTCACCTATCCCGTGACCGACCCCGAACTGCCGGAACAGCGCAGGCCGGTGACCGCCAAACCGATACCAAAGAACCGTTTCCCGCAAGGCTACACGTGGGATGAATACAGCATGTGTTACAGGGATAACACGGCCAGCTACGAGTGCAAGCCGCTGGCCCTGCCCGAGGAAGCCTCGCGGGAGATGTGGGCGCAGCGCGTGGCCGTGAACCACCACAAGCGCGGCGACCCGATGGACTCGCACCGGCTCATGCTCACCGCCCGAGTCGCGGCCGTCATGCAGATCATGCACGACGGCGCGCTGACCGTCACCCCGAACATGTGGCGCATAGCGTCCTACGCGGTCAAACGCTCATGCGATTTCCGCAACGAGTACATAGCCGAATACCGGAGCCTGAAGAGCCGCGACTACGCCGAACGCCAAGAGGACTACGACCGTGCCGCCGACATGATGGAACCCCGGCACGTCAAAGAAGCCGAAACGGACATACTCGAAAAACTCCGCGACTGGGGCGACGGCAAAGGCCGCTACCGGCGCGACATGCAGCAATGCGTGAAGAAACGACTACGCGACGTGTTCGGCACCGCATGGGAAAACCTCATACGGGATGGACGCATCATCGAGATCAAAGCCGCCAACGCCGAAGGGGAAGAACAACCCACCGGCCGCTACTGCATCACCCCCGATACACACTGACCCCGTGCCAACACGTCCAACATGCCAACACCAATGATTCCAACGGTTCCCGCTGCCAACACACACGGCCAACACCGCCAACAACAAAAAACGCCAACACCAGCGTTGGCACCGTTGGCACAACCTGTTGGCAACGAAAACCCTTGGAAACACTCATGTTGGCACGTTGGCACTGTTGGCACCGCACAAACACAAGAAGGCGAGCGCGAACCGAAGGAAAACAGGTAGGCGCTCGCCGGCATACACGATTCAAGGACGATTGAAATGAACTACCAGAAAATCAGAAAGCAACTGGAGGCCGGCGCGGAACGCCCGGTGTCCGATCGGCATCTGCTCAGCGTCATAGGCGTGGCGCTGCTCGACATAGGCGAATCGCTCGACCATATCGAGACCATGCTCGAACAGCTCGTGAAGGACGGTGCCCGATGACACGCAAGCAAGGGCCGCGTATCGGCATGAGCCCGTTCTACCGCGACTACCTCAAAGCCAAGGCCCGCAACAAGACCACACCCAAAACGACGGATACGGCACCATGCCGCACCATGCGGGACGACACCGGCAGCGAGGAAGGAACAAGGCAGTGAGAAGGACACCTGACTACGGGGCCGTGCGGCTCGCGGCAAGCATCGAAGCCCACCCCGACGTGAAGCAACAGCGTTCCGACGCACGCCGCTACGCCGTGGAACTCCTGCGCATCGTGGCCCGCACCCTGCAATCGGGCGAAATGCAGCACCTGCGCCTGAACGTGCCCGCAGACCCGATCACAGCAAGCGTCCTAGGAGCGAGCCTGTACCGCATCGCCTACGAGATCGAGGAACACGGACAACGCAACCGCAACCTTCGCCCCACACCGGACGGAGGCGACCATGCTAGGGAGAGACGGCGAACGAACGCCATGCTGCCGCGTGAACGCGACGGCGAGCGCCATGCATGACGGAACGCAGGCGCTCGCCGGCAGTTCCCGCACTCTCTCCCCGGCCCGCGAAATCTTTTAGAGGGGGGTCGTGCGCGCGCGGGGAACCCCGGAGGGGCGGTAGAATCCCAAAACCGGCCATCGACGGGGACACTACCCGCATGGCCGCTGTTCCTCTCCCTCCGAGGCGTGTACCCCATCGCGCGCGAGGGCTGGGCAAGCCGGTGAGCGCCGGTGGGTTTATTCTCCTGTCGTTCTCTGTGGGACTTGCGAATATCTAGTTAACTGGATACAATAGATAGGTAACTAGATAAAGGAGGTGAGAGCAGAGCAGATGACACTCAAGGAACTCAGGGAAGCCAAAGGGCTGACCCAAGCGCAGCTAGCCAAAGCCAGCGGCGTACCGCAGCCGGTTATCAGCGCCTATGAACGCGGCGCGAAGGACTGGCGGCACATGCCGCTGGAACGGGCCATAGCACTCGCGGACGCCCTCGACTGCCCTGATCTGAGAAACATGGCCGAATAAAGCAATGGCCCCGAGACGCTGGAACCGTCAGGGGGCCGACGCTCCACAGATAACACAAGAACCAAGCATTAGCCGGAAGCACCACCGATTCTACCGCGTGGCCCTTCCGGCAGGAAGGAACCACGATGAAACACGAACCAAGACCACTCGAATACCGGAACCGGGACTATCCCACAAGACCATTGACCGCGCTCGCCGGCGATGACGGCACGATCACCCTGATAATGGGATTGGGCATGGGAACGGACGTGCGCATAACCCTCGACCATAACGAGGCCCGGCTGCTGGGCATGTGGATTGACAAGGCGGTGGCATGATGGATAAAACCACAACGGCGCTGCCGAAGCCGAACACCAAGCGCAACACCGGCGAGCGCAAGCCCATCACCCTGCACTACGTCAGCCGGCGCGACCTGATCGACGGACGTACCACGTTCGCCATCTGCGGCGAGTACATGGACCATGTGGATATGGGGAAGACCGAACAAGGCAAGAGCGGCAGCTACGTCGTGTGCCCCATGTGCGATATGGAACACGACAGACTGATGCAAGACCCCAAGGGATGGGCGGAACACCACTATTACGGCGATAGCGGCGACCCCATGCGCGAGGCGATACGCGCCGTGAGCCTGACCGAGCTCGAACACGCGGACGTGACGATACCCGAAGCGGCGATGAAAGCCGGACTCGACCCCAAAGAACTGCGGGATCACATCATGGCCGGCGTCATAACCTTGAGCGAGATGGCGGAGCTCTCCGACGCGGTGGGAACCACCCCATTATTGTTCATCCGCAAAGTGGAGCTGTCTCAAGACAGGCGGGAAAACCTCAAGTCCAAGTAGCAGCGCGGCGGCATAAGGACTTGCCGGCCCGTCTACCACACGTCTTGGAAGGGTTCAGATTCCATGACGCGGGGCCGGCAACCATACCAGAAAACCCACCAGAGAACATCCATCAGCACGCACTGGCGAACAGGACGCAGCACACTGGCCCGACGCATCGCATGACAGCGAGCGCCGGGCCTTCCCATATTCGGAACGAGTAGGGGTCCATGCAGCACTCTCCGGCGAGACGAAAAGAGCACGTTTTGCGTGAAGTTCTTCTCATGGCGACAATTTGCCTAATCTGAAGGCGACGAACTCCGATTGACGAAAGGATGTGGGGCCATGCGTGAATACATGCGTAGGGAACAAAGGAAGGAATCATTTGCCTTCGATGGCGGCAGGTCGGCGGCGATGAAGATAACGGCTGTGCAGTGTGGAATCAAGCGTAGTGCCGCATCGAAAAAGGCAGCAAGCTCCCGCGCTGATTCATGGCGCTGACGCTGGGGCACCACCCCCTCCCCCACCGGCAAGGCTCCCCACAGAGCACAGCGCCGCTATCCCCCCGCTGATTATTAAGCGTAACGGTTAACGTTACTGAATGGTTGGAATCATTGCCGTTGTTGGGTTTCAGCCGTATAAGCGTAACGTTTTCCGTCACCGTTGCGTCGCCCGTTGACAAGGGTGTGATGACATCGATTCCACTGATCGAGCCGGCATACCGGTGTGGGGGAGTGGCCCCCAGCCGGCCCCGGTATGAGACCGCCGGTGAGGTGAAATTAAAGTGCGCAGGGTTCAAAACATTTATCCGGGGCGTACATGCGGTATTCGCGCGTGCTGATACATTGGATTGCGACGCCGTAACATGCGGTGTCCCCGTTGATATGACGGGCCGATCGGCGTGAGCCGATAAGAAAAGGCCCGACGTTTGCAGCATCGGGCCTTTGCGTTGATTACCGGCTTGCGCCTTTAATCAACAAGGTTGCAAGATGAATCATATCACGATGCACGGTAGTCTGACCGTGAATGGGCGCACCGTGATCGTCCATGTGGGCGATGGCGAGGCGAACGCCATGGTTGACGGCACGCACTTCAACGTGCGTAGCCTGTGGCAGCTCTACCAGTTGCTGAGACTGCTCGTGTAGCGGTCATTAGGCGCGGTGCCTCTCACCGGGTATCGCGCCGGCAACCTTACAATACGCCGGCGAGCGCCGGCATGACGGTATGGACTGCCGTAGGCGTAACGACGCGCCGAAAAGCGTAGTTAATCGTGAGTTAGGCGGTAAATAGAGCGGTAACCGGTTTTGTTAGATGCTTGAAACATCAATGATTGCAACGGTTCAGTGTCGTAAGATGTCGAATCCCTCTGACTCCGCCGATTAGGGTTCCGGGTGAAAGCTCGGAACCTTTTTTGTTTTCCGGAAACTCCGGGTTAAGTAACTCCTGAAATAACCGAGGACGGGCGGTCTCCGCTTGTGGTAAGCGGAGTCGGAGGTACGCCATTGTCCGTCCGCCTCCAAACCGCCATTTTATCGGGTGAACGAGTGCGGCACGTCGGGGAAAGTCCGAGCGACGAAAGAAAGATGTCCACCAAGTGAGGCTTTTGCGTGGTGTTCGTGAATGGTGATTGGAGATTAACCGGTTTATATCGTTTGTCCAATCGCTTGCTCATCGCCTCCCTCCTCCCTACCTCCCCGCAGTACTTGACCGAGATGGGCGGTACCCTAGAGAGAGAAGAAGAGTTCCGAAGGGCGGGCAAAGATGAGCCATATCGCTGGGCAGGGGCAACATCGCTCCAACTCGACACGAACCAACCGTGCGGCGCTGATTATCGTGTTCGTGATCGCGCTCGCCGTTGCGCTGGGCATCGGCGCATGGTTCGCAACCCATCGCACGGACGGCAATGGCCCCGCACACGCCGGAGTGTCGGACGTCGCGTTGAATAAAGCGAAGAACACGCCCAAACCGGTGACCGAACATCACGGCAATTCACCGGATTGCCCGGATACGGACTGCATCGCCATGCTGGTCAACGGCGATTTGTTGTTCCATGAGGGATTGTGGAGCCATTTCCAAGGCCCGAACCCCAACGCTACGGATGGCACCGCCTTCAACTTCGACCCGTTGTTCGCGCCGATGAAGCAGTACATTCAGGCTTCGGACATCGCCGTGTGCGAATTCGAAACCCCGATCGCCCAGCGCGGCGGCCCATATGCCGCGTACCCGATCTTCAACATTCCGCCGGAAGTGGCGGATGCCGCCCGCAACGTGGGATACAACGCCTGCACACACGCCACCAACCATTCCTGGGATCAGGGGGCGGATGGCATCGCCCGTCTGTGGGACACGCTTGAGGCCAATGGCATCGCCCAAACCGGCTCGTACAAAACCGAAGCCGACTCCACCAAACCGTTGGTCATCGATTCCCCGACCGGCGGCGGCAAGCTGGGTCTGGTCACCGGCACGGTCTCCCTCAACGGCATGACCGCCGACGAGGACTGGCAGGTGGATCGTCTGCGCGAAGACGGCGACCCAAATCACGACAGCGACATCCAGCGCGCGGTAGACAAGGCCAACAAGGCCCGCGAGCAAGGTGCCGATGTGGTGGCCATCGCCATGCACTCGGTGCAGGAATACCTTGATTACGCCGATTCCTGGCAGATTTCGGAAGCCCATGAGCTTGCCGACACTGGTGCCTTCGACGTTATTTACGGTGCCGGGTGCCATTGTGCGCAGCCCATCGAGAACTATAACGGCACGTGGATTATCTACGGTCTGGGCAACGCCGTCACCGAGTCGGCGAACACGCCGGAAACCTTGGTCAACAATCAGGGCGTGACCGCACGCATCCAGTTCGTCGGCAAGAAGGGCGTCAAGGGGTCGTGGCGCGTCAACCGCATCGACTGGGTGCCCACCGCCAACGTGCATCAAGGCAACTACCAATGGTGCCCGATATCCAGCGACCATCCCATAGGCACATGTTGGGACGAAGCCTACGACGCTCAGATACGCCAACGCATCTGGGATGTCATCTATTCGATGGGCGCGGACCAGAACGTCGTCAAGGAATGGAACATCACGCAGGAGCAGGCGGCAAAGCAATAGTTGCTCGGCTTGGTCTCAAGGAGGGGAAACCGCAAGGTGACGCTTTTCCCGCCGGCCTCCTAATGTGGAGCCCATGACCGAGATTTACGAAACCCAGAGCGGACGCACCGATCTGCCCCTCGTCGTGATGCCGTCCGTGCTCGACGCGATGATCGAGCCCATCAAGGCCCAGTTCCCCGCGCTCCACGACGTTGCCCGCGTGCGTATGTTCGAGGAATTCACGTCCGACGAGGTGACCATAGCCGAGCGTCTGAAGGATGCCGACGCCCTGCTGGTGGGCGGCTACCACGTTTCGGATGATCTGCTGCACGCCATCAGCGAGCAGGGGCACGTCAAGTGCATCGTGTTCTGCGGTACCGGCGTCGCCAGCTACATCAATCTCGATAAGGCGCGCGAGCTGAAGATCCGCGTCTGCAACGCCGAACATTATGGCGATCACGCCGTGGCCGAGCACACCTTCGCCCTCCTGTTCGAGCTCATCCGCCGCGTTGGCCAACTCGATAAGAATGTCAAGGCCGGCAACTGGGCGTGGGCGGGCGGCGATGGACTGCAACTCGCCGGCCGTCGCATGGGCATCATCGGACTGGGCGGCATCGGCGCCACCGTGGCCGGCATCGCCCGCGCCTTCGGCATGGAGGTCGCCGCATGGAATTCGCATGTGCCGCCCGAGCATTTCGAACGCTCCGGTGCCACTCCGGTCGACGATCTCAACAAGCTCATCGAAACCAGCGACGTCATCTCCGTCCATCTGCCGCTGAACAACGCCACGCGCGGCATTGTCACCGCCGAGAACCTTGCGCATGTGAAGCCCGGCACCCTGTTCATCAACACCGCCCGCTCCGAAGTCATCGAATCCGGTGCGCTGCTTGCCCGACTGCAAAAGGGCGATGTTCCCGCCGCACTCGACGTGTTCGACCACGAGCCGCTGACCGCCGACGACGCCATCTGCCATGTGTCCGGCATCGTCCTGACCCCGCACGTCGGCTGGCGTGCCGACGGCGCGTTCAAGGAGCTCACCCGCCAGATGATCGCCTGCCTGACCGCCTACTTCGCCGGCGAGGACTATAACGTCGTCGTCTCCGAACGCTGATAGCCCTGCCTAGCCTCGCGCTCAATCGAACACCCAGCCAGTCGACCACCGGAACACGCTCATGCAGACGATTCTCAACACGCCCGACGATCCCGCCCACGATTCGCTCGTCGAAAAAAAGTCCGAATTCATCGGCGACGCCGCCCATGTCGATACGCTCGACGAGGCGCTCGCGTTCGTGGCCGCGATCCGTGAGCAGCATCCGAAAGCCCGACACGTGGCGTATGCCGCCGTGTGCGGAGGCGCGGATGGGCGACTATCCGAACGCATGAGCGATGACGGCGAGCCGTCCGGTACCGCCGGCAAGCCGATTCTTGACGTACTCAAGCAGTCCGGCACCACCGATTGCGTGGTTGCCGTCACCAGATATTTCGGTGGTATTCTGCTGGGCTCCGGTGGGCTGGTCCGCGCGTACTCATCCGCCGCGTCATTGGCGATGAAAGCCGCCCGCGCCGCCCGCATCATGACCGCCAAGCGATACCGGGTTCGCCTCGAATACCCGCAGTTGGCCCGATTCCAGCAGATTCTGGCGCAGCTCGGTGGCAGTCAGGAGGATGAATCGTATGCGGTGAACGTCGAGTTGACCGC
The DNA here is from genome assembly GCF_041900695.1 of Bifidobacterium sp. 2450. Classification (NCBI taxonomy): domain Bacteria; kingdom Bacillati; phylum Actinomycetota; class Actinomycetes; order Bifidobacteriales; family Bifidobacteriaceae; genus Bifidobacterium; species Bifidobacterium sp. 2450. Next base: position 169,052 of record NZ_JBHEEA010000004.1, on the reverse strand, counting down.
GGTGGTGCCGCAGGATGATTGCGCGCGATTCGAGGAGCGTGTGCGGGAAGCGTTCAATGCCGCGGTGGTGCCGGACCCGATTGACATGGTCAACATTCCGGTTCCGCTCGCGTGACGCCTGTATGACTAAGCTGGGCATCATGACCGACGAGAACACCACCAGCCAGCAGACCCAGCCCACCGAGGCCGCAACCGGGGCCGCGGCCGAGACTGCAACCGACACGGACGCCCAGCAGCAGGACCAAGGCGCGCAGTCCGCAGCCGAGTCCGCCGCTCCGGTGGATTTCGAACCGCTGACCGCTACATACGAGCGTCTGCGCCATTCCACCGACCCGGCCGAACTGTCCGAATTCGCCCGTCGGCCGTTGCCTGACCGTGCCGATCAAGCGGCGTTCTCCCGCGCCACCGCACTTTTGGAGGCTGTGGCCGGCAACCCGCACACCCCGGTGGCCGATCGCGTGTTCCTCGCCGACACCATGCCGTTCCCGAACGTATTGGTCAAACTCTCCGAAGACCCCGAACCGTCCGTGCGTCGAGCCGTGGCCGCCAACGGGGATGACAAGAATTGGCTGGTCGGCCGTCTGACCAAGGACCCGGTGCCTGCGGTCCGGGATACGGCGTTGAAAAACAAACGCACCAGCTGGAAGATGCGGCTTGAGGGTGCGCAGGACCCCACTGCGGATGCGGAGACATTGGATTTCTTGGGCGTACTTGGCACCGAATCCGAGGAAGGCGCGCCGGCGGTGCTTTCCTCGATGGTCCGCCGTGCCGTGGCGCTGAACCCCAATGCGTCCGAAGCGATGCTTGCCAAATTGGCCAACGACCCCTCGGCCGAGGTGCGGCACGCTGTGGAAAGCCGCCGCTAGGCACACTTTTGCTGTGTTTTGCCGTGCAGATTTGGCCGGCAATCACCCCCTATCCACCATTGTGAGCGCTCACATCTCACTATGTGAGGGTAAAAAGTACATAATTTGGCGGAATCATGACATTTTTCTTACGGTGTGGCGCAATCAAACGGCGTTAGACTAGGGCTATGAGTGAGATTACCGAGAGTGAAGAGCGTCTGGCCCGTCCGTTGATTCGACTGGCCAAGTTGGTCGGTGTCGGCACGAGTTATTTGGGCATGAGCCATGACTACCACGAGATAGACGATGACGTCCTGATCGAGGTGCTGGCAGCGCTGGGCATCGACGCCTCCAGCGAGAGCGCCCAACTCATCGCCATCCGACGCATTCTGAACGAGCGTTACGCCCGATTGGTGGCACCCACCGTGCTGCATATCGCCGGTAGTGAGGACCGGGTGCTGGTGAACACCGGTATTCTGGACGTGCCTTCGGCGAGCATCACGCTGGAGAATGGCGAGCCATATCAAGGCACCATTGAAGTTGGTCCTGGAGATGGATCCCAGGCCTACGACTTGGATGGTACGTTCATTTCGAATGCGGCTGTGGTCATTCCCGCCGATCTGCCGATTGGTTACCATACGCTGCATGTCAAGGTCGCCGACCGTGTGCAAGACGCCACTTTGATCAGTGCACCTGATCGCGTCGATCTGCTTGACCCGATGAAGGGCGGCAGTCTGTGGGGCTGGATGGCCCAGCTGTACTCGATTCGCTCATCCGACTCCTGGGGCGTGGGCGATTACGAGGATCTGAAGACCATGCTGGTGGATGCCAAGCAGAAGACCGGTGCCGACTTCGTGCTCATCAATCCGGTGCATGCCGCCGAGCCGGTGTCCCCGCTCACCCCGTCGCCGTATCTGCCGGTAAGCCGTCGCCTGATCAACTTCACGTACATCCGCCCCGAGGTGATCGCCGAATATGCCACGCTCAGCGAGGGCGACAAGAATGCTGTCGACGGACTGCATGCCGACACCGAACCGCTGAACGGTGATTCCCAGCTCATCGACCGTGACGCCATGTGGCGCAGCAAGATGCACGCCCTGTGGATTATCTTCAAGGCCGGCCGTACCGCCGAACGCCAAAGCGTATTCGACCAATTCAAGGCGGACTGCGGTTCCGACTTGGAGGCGTATGCCACGTGGTGCCTGTGCTACGACAAGTGGGGGGCGCCCAACGGCGAGGAGAGCAACTGGGAACGCAAGTTCAATCGCAACTCCCCGGAAATCGCCAATCTGCGCAAGCAGTACCCGGACACTTTGGACTTCTACCGCTGGCTGGAATGGATTGCCGCCGAGCAGCTGTCCTCCGCCCAACAGGCAGCCAAGGACGCCGGCATGCATATCGGCATCATGTCCGATATGGCCGTCGGCGTGCACCCCTCCGGCGCTGACGTGTGGTGGAATCCCGAGCGCTTCGCCAAGGGAGCCACGGTCGGCGCACCGCCGGACATGTTCAACCAGCAAGGCCAGAACTGGAGCCAGCCGCCGCTGAGCCCGATCAATCTGGAGGCCACCGGCTACGAGGCCTACCGCAATATGGTGCATGGCATGTTCGCCCGTGCCGGTGCGGTGCGCATCGACCACATCCTTGGCCTGTTCCGCCTGTGGTGGATTCCCGAGAACCGTTCGGCTATGGATGGCGCTTACGTGTACTACGACTCAGACATCATGCTGGGCGTTCTGGCCATCGAGGCCTCTCGCGCCGGCGGCGTGGTCGTAGGTGAGGACCTCGGCGTGGTGCCGGACCATGTGGCCGATTCCCTGTCGAGCCACGGTATTCTCGGTTGCGCCGTTGAATGGTTCGAGCAGTGCGATGGCGTGTTCCGTGCCCCCTCCCAGTGGCGTCCGTACGCATTGGCCTCCGTGGATACGCACGATTTGCCGCCGGCCGCCGGTTATCTGGAATACGAGCACGTCAAGATTCGTGAGCGTCTGGGTCTGCTGACCGGCCCGGCCGAGGAATTCGAAGCCTCCGCCAAGGCCGAGCAGGATGCGATGCTGGCCATGCTGGTCGAGCAGGGCTATCTTGATGCCGACTTCGCCGAACATCGTGAGGATCACGAGGCGGATATCGTCGACGCGCTGTACCGCGCACTGAAGGGTTCGCCGTGCAAGCTGCTCGCCGCCTCGATCACCGACGCGGTGGGGGAGAAGCGTGCGCAGAACCAGCCGGGTACCAACAACGAATACCCGAACTGGCGCATCCCGCTGGTCGACGCCAAGGGCAACGTGGTACCGCTCGAAACCCTCTTCGACACCCCCGGCGCCCAACGCTTCGCCCAAATCTTCAATTCCTGACCCGCTTTACCTCCCTCGTCAGAGGGAGGTGTCTCGGCGAAGCCGAGACGGAGGGAGAGACCCGCGAGGCGGGAAAAGGGAAGAGGCGACATAAAAAGCGGGAGTGTCCCCAGTTGCCCTATGTCAAGCCCGGCGATATACTAGTGGATTGTTGTGTTTCCCTAAGGGGTCCTTCAAAGCGCTATCCCACTCGCCATCGAGGACTTTCAGGGAGCCCACGGATAATGAGGTTCGACGCCTCTTGGATGCGGCCCTGACCAAGCCACGCCAAGCAGCTGAGACCCGGAACACAATATAGAAAAGGTAATCCAGTGAAAACTTTCACTCCGAAGCCAGCTGATCTGACTCATGACTGGTACGTCATCGACGCCACCGACGTGGTGCTCGGCCGTCTCGCCACCCAGGCTGCAATCCTGCTGCGCGGCAAGAACAAGCCGACCTACGCTCCGCACGCCGATTCCGGCAACCACGTGATCATCATCAATGCCGACAAGATTGCTCTGACTGGCAACAAGATGGGCAAGGAACTCTACTCGCACTCCGGCCGTCCTGGTGGTCTGCGTCGTGACTCCTACGCCGAGCTGCTCGAGAAGAACCCCGAGCGCATCATCAAGAACGCTGTCAAGGGCATGCTGCCGAAGAATCGTCTGGCCAAGGTGCAGCTCGACCGCCTGCGTATCTTCCGTGGCGCCGAGCACCCGCACACCCCGCAGAAGCCCCAGGTCTTCGAGATCGCCCAGGTCTCGCAGCAGGCCAAGTGAAACCTGAGAGGAGATAAGAATCATGGCTGAAAACACCAACGACTCCCAGGTTGTCGAGACCGAAGAGGAGCTCACCAACTACACCACCGAGACCAACGCTGGCGCTGGCACCGGCACCTCCGCGATTGAGCCGGGCTACGGCACCGGTCGCCGCAAGGAGGCTGTCGCCCGTGTCCGTCTGGTTCCGGGTGACGGCAAGTGGACCATCAACGGCCGCACTCTGGAGGAGTACTTCCCCTCCAAGCTGCTGCAGCGTGAGGTCAACTCCCCGATCGTTCTGCTCAAGCTCGAAGGCAAGTTCGACGCTATCGTCCTCGTTGACGGCGGCGGCACCACCGGCCAGGCCGGCGCCATCCGCCTCGGCGTTGCCCGCGCTCTGAACGCCATCGATCGTGATGCCAACCGCGCCGCCCTGAAGAAGGCTGGCTTCCTGACCCGCGACGCTCGCGTCGTGGAGCGCAAGAAGGCTGGTCTGCACAAGGCACGTCGCGCCCCGCAGTTCTCCAAGCGTTAATTTCGCTTGTCCTGTACCGAGCATACAAAGGCTCTCCGCGGAATTCCGCGGGGAGAGCCTTTGTGTTTGTGTCGCGCTGTCTTGAGTGTGACTCACACCTGCTTCATCAGCGTGATGCTCAGCGCCGGCATGGTCCAGACATTGTCGTCGACGGGAGTGTCCGGTGTATCATCCACAGGGGCATCGGGCATATCAGCTGATACCTCATCCCGAGGCGCGGACGAGGTACCGTTTGCGGCGTGATCTGTTACTGGCATCGCGAATTTGATGGTATCCGCTTCATTCTCAGTCGAGGATTCCGTACGCTGCATGGCCACTTCTTCGACCATCTTGAGTACTGTCTCGCTGGCGTCCGGTACATGCTGCGTCCAGATGGTGGTGTCACCGTTCAAATCGCATTCCTCGACCTGAGTGCCATGCCCGGCTCGGCGGCCGTTGATTTCGGCCGAGCACCATTTAGGCGTCCAGTGAGTGTCTGGCGGCAGACGGAATGTGCGGTCGTCAGCGGTGCCGTTGACCACAATGCACACGTCCACCTCACTGTTGGACAGCAATCGCATGGTGAAGCTACGTATGCCCAGATCGAACCAGTCACGCTCCATCGGCGTGGTGCCGTCGGGCAGGAACCACTGCACGCGGCTTGAGGGCTTGAGTAGGCCGAGCTGGGTCAGTCGGGTGAAGAAATCCTCGTGGTGATACAGGTCCAGTGATTTACGCAGCGCCACCAGTCGAGACACGGTTTCCAAGCGGCGCATTTCGCGTGTCTTGTTGGTGGAATACATCCAATCCCACTTCAGCCACGTGATGTCGTTGTCTTGGCAGTAGGCATTGTTGTTGCCGTCCTGCGTGTTGCGGAATTCGTCGCCGGCGAGCATCATCGGCGTACCCAGCGAGAGCAGCAGCATGCCGATCATGTTCATGGCCGCCTGTTCGCGTGCCGTGATGACGTCTGGATCATCGGTGACGCCTTCGACGCCGAAATTGGCGGAATGGTTCACCGACGATCCATCATTATTGTTTTCGTCGTTGGCTTCATTGTGCTTGGAGCGGTATCTGGTGAGGTCCGTCAGCGTGAAACCGTCGTGGCAGGACACGAAATTGATGGAGGCCGGAGCGCCACGCCCTGGTTCGGTGGCGAACAGATCGGCCGAGCCGCAGAGTCGCGTGGACATCTCCTGCAAACTGATACGCCCGAAATCGGAGCCGCCGTCCACATCCTCAAGCCAGAAGGTGCGAGCCGTGTCGCGGAAGCGGTCATTCCATTCGGCGAACGGCACGGAGAATTGGCCGGTGCGCCAGCCGAGGTTGCCCAGATCCCACGGCTCCATAATGAGCTTCAGGTTGCCGAGCAGCAGGTCGGAACGCAGGGCGTAGAGGAACGGGTGATGATGGGTGAATTCGCCTTCCAGGCGGGCCAGCGTGACGCCAAGGTCGAAGCGGAAACCGTCTATGCCGATACGCTTGGCCCAGTATCGTAATGAGTCGATGGCAAAGGTGACCACATGCGTGTTGGTGAAGTCCAGCGTATTGCCGCAACCGGTGGTGTCTTCGAGTCGACCGGTATTGGATTTTTGATGGCGATAGTAGGCCAGGTCGTCGAGGCCGCGCCAGCAGACCGTCGGGCCTTCGACGCCGCCTTCGCATGTGTGGTTGTAGACCACGTCCATGATGACTTCGAAGCCGGCCTCGTGCAGTGCGCGCACCATGTCTATGACTTCTTGGCGCACGGCGGCCGCGCCCTTCTCCTGGGCGGCTTTAGTGGCGTAGGAGGGTTCGGGGGCGAAGTAGCTGAGAGTGGAGTAGCCCCAGTAGTTCTTGCGGCCGTGTTCTTGCAAGAAGAGCTCGTCCTGCTTGGCCATAATCGGCAGCAGTTCGATGGATGTGATGCCTAGACCCTGCAGATAGGCGAGCGTGGTGGGGTGTGCGAGTCCGGCGTACGTGCCGCGCAATGATTCGGGCAGCCACGGTGCGTTGGCGGTGAAGCCTTTGACGTGCATCTCATAGATGACGGTTTTGCGCCACGGCACATGCGGGTGCTGCGGGTCGCCCTCATGCTTATGGGTATCGCGATCGTCGATGGCCACGGACACCGGCATATGGCCGAGCGAGTCTACGGTGCTCATGGCACCGTATGCCGAGCCGATTACCTTGCGGTCCACGACATCGCATTCATAGGAGAAGGCGGTGGGGGTGAGCTCCATGGAGCCGTCGATGCCCTTGCCATACGGGTCAAGCAGGAATTTGTATGGATTGAAGCGCACGCCGTGTTTCGGGTCCCATGCGCCGTCCACGCGGTAGCCATAACGCATGCCGTCCCATGCTTTGGGCAGGTGCACGTACCACAGGCCGTAGTTCGGCCCGGTCATGCGGAACAGGGTCTCGCGCAGATACAGATGTTCGATAATGCGCGTGCATACCGGGAACTCATGAATCTGCTGGATAAAGGAGATATTCGGGTCCTCGAACAGGCGGATGGCGTCTTGGAAGAAAGCGCTGGGCTCATCAATGGGCTCCAGTACGCATAGCCAAACCTGGTCGGCGGTTTCGGAACGAACAACGGCGTCAGCCCCACCGTCGTCAGTGAAGTACAGCCCTGGGCGAGTGGCGTAACGATGCAACGGTGGATTTCTCATAACTCCATTGTAGACGTGTTGTCACTTTTGGTGGAAGCCCTTGATTTTCTGCCGCGTTCCGCAGCACCACAGATATCGTCGAGATAATTCTCGGCGAACCGCAACGCGGCACCGATGATGTTCTGATCTTCGGCGCCGTAGCTTTTGCGCAGATTGAAATGGTCGGTGCCGAACGGGCTACGATTGATGACGCGCGCCTTCAGATCCTCGATGTCGCTGTCTTCAAGATGCTGGGCTGCTTCACCGCCGACAATCACGTCGCCCGCGATGATGGATCGCGCGTTGACGATGGCCTGCGCCACGTAATCCAGCCACTCATCCATGCGCTCGTGATGATGCCGTTCGCCCTGCTCAAGCACGCTGAAGAAGCCGGGAATGCTTTCGTAATCCTCGGGCAAGGTCTCCGGCGAGCAGTAGGTGTCCATGCAACCGCGCTGGCCGCAGTAGCATTCGCGGCCGCCCGGCACCAGCATCATGTGTTCGATGGTGCCGTTGCACTGGTTCGGGCCTTGATACAGCTTGCCCCCCGCGATCACCGCGCCGCCCGGGCGTCGCTCCAGATAGACGCACACCGCATCGGTGAGCGTGGAGTCGAACCAGAGTTCGGCCATGGCTGAGGCATCGGAATCGTGGATCATCATGCACGGGTAATGGACCGATTGGCTGATGGTTTCGAGCGTGAGCCCAGTGTTGCCCATAATGGTGCCGAAGGTGATGGTGGTGGCGTCGGGGGAGAGGATGCCTTGGATGGCGAACGAGACGCCGAGCACCTTGCCGTGCTTCTTTTCGACGTCGGCGGCGAAGTTGTTGATGATGCCGCCGATACGCTGGTAGTAAACGTTGGTGTTGCGGTAAGGCAGGGCATCGTTGCGTTTTTCGATGACGTTGCCGTACAGGTTAATCGCGCACAGGCGCAGTTCGTTGGACCGCATCACTACCCCGATGGCAGTGCGATGATCGGGATTGAACTCATAATTTTGCGCCTTGCGCCCGCCAGTGGAATCCTGCAGTTCGCCTTTGCGGATGAGTCCGTCATCTTCTAGGGCGCGCAGATTTTGGGTGATGGTGGGCAGGCTGAGGCCGAGTTCGCGTTCCAGTTCCTGCTTGGTGACATGGCTATGGCCATACAGATACTGGGTCATGGCACTGCGGTTGTGCGCTTTCACTGCGGTCGATGGCATTGCCCTCATATTTACCCCTTTGTGCGATGAGATATATGCAAGTATACTTTATGAAAGTGGCTTTCATGTGCCTCGACGCGAAGGTTATGAGGCAACAATCGTATATTTGTAGGCGATTTTGGGTACTTTTTTAAACCAATTTTCTAGAAATGTGGAGAAAATGATTGCTTTTGAAAACTTACTTTAAAAAAGTTCTCGGATCGTGTTGTTTGCAGGCATGTGATTTTCGGTAAAAGTGAACAAAAAGTATCAAATCGCCGAATAGAGTGAGGATTTGTTTGATATTTCGCACAACTCTTAACAAAAACTATTCAATATCGCACGTGAAACGCCGTCGATTTTGTGCGTATGCATCGCGCTAGACCGTTCAGTATATTGTGCCTCAGGTCACATATGCAATGTGACAACGCATCACCGGTCATTTTCGGTTACTGAGGCGGTATCCCGCTGGTGCAACTGAGGTGACGAGGCGGTGGCCCAGAACTTTGCCATATACCCCAAGAAGATCGAGGAGGACCCCAAGTGGCAGAAGCAAAGAAGAAGGTCGAAGCTACCAAGCCGACTCCAGAAGAGAAGCAGGCCGCAGCTGAGGCCGAAGTTGACGCGCTGGTTGCCCGCGCCAAGAAGGCTCTCGTCGAATTCGAGAACCTCGACCAGAAGCAAGTTGATCGTATCGTCGCCAAGGCCTCCATCGCCGCTCTGAACAAGCACCTCGTTCTCGCCAAGATTGCTGTCGACGAGACCGGCCGTGGTCTCGTGGAGGACAAGGCTACCAAGAACATCTTCGCCTGTGAGCACGTCACCAACTACTTGGCCGGCCAGAAGACCGCCGGCATCATCCGTGAAGACGACGTGATGGGCATCGATGAGGTCGCCGAGCCTGTCGGCGTGGTCGCCGGTGTCACCCCGGTTACCAACCCGACCTCCACCGCCATCTTCAAGTCCCTCATCGCCCTGAAGACACGCTGCCCGATCGTCTTCGGCTTCCACCCCGGCGCTCAGAAGTGCTCCGTCGAGGCCGCCAAGATTGTGCGCGACGCCGCCATCGAGGCCGGTGCTCCCGAGAACTGTATCCAGTGGATCGAGCACCCGTCCATCCAGGCCACCGGCGCGCTGATGCAGCACCCGGGCGTGGCCACGATCCTCGCCACCGGTGGTCCGGGCATGGTCAAGGCCGCTTACTCCTCCGGCAAGCCCGCCCTCGGCGTGGGTGCCGGCAACGCCCCGGCCTATGTTGATTCCGATGTGGACATCGTGCGTGCCGCCAACGATCTGGTGCTCTCCAAGCACTTCGATTACGGCATGATCTGCGCCACCGAGCAGGCCATCATCGCCCACAAGGACGTCTACGACCAGCTCATCAAGGAGCTCAAGGTCCGTAAGGCCTACTTCGTCAACGCCGAAGAGAAGGCCAAGCTGGAACAGTACATGTTCGGCTGCACTGCCGGTTCCGGCGTCAAGCCCGTGCTGAACTCCGCGGTGCCGGGCAAGTCCCCGCAGTTCATCGCCAAGGCTGCTGGCTTCGAGATTCCGGCCGACGCCACCATTCTGGCCGCCGAGTGCAAGGAAGTCTCCGACGACGAGCCGCTGACCCACGAGAAGCTCGCTCCGGTGCAGGCCGTGCTCAAGGCCGACAACAAGGAGCAGGCCTTCGAGATGTGCGAGAAGATGCTCAAGCTGGGTGCCGGCCACACCGCCGCCATCCACACCAACAACCAGGAGCTCGTGCGTGAGTACGGCGTCCGTATGCACGCCTGCCGCATCATCTGGAACCAGCCTTCCTCCCTTGGCGGCATCGGCGACATCTACAACTCCATCGCCCCGTCGCTGACCCTGGGCTGCGGTTCCTACGGCGGCAACTCGGTGTCCGGCAACGTGCAGGCCGTGAATCTCGTTAATATCAAGCGCATTGCTCGGAGGAACAACAACATGCAGTGGTTCAAGATCCCGGCTAAGACCTACTTCGAGCCGAACGCCATCAAGTACCTGCGCGACATGTACGGCATCGAGAAGGCCGTCATCGTGTGCGATAAGGTCATGGAGCAGCTCGGCATTGTCGACAAGGTCATCGACCAGCTGCGCGCCCGCTCCAACCGTGTGACCTTCCGCATCATCGACTACGTCGAGCCGGAGCCCTCCGTCGAGACCGTCGAAAAGGGCGCTGAGATGATGCGCGAGGAGTTCGAGCCGGACACGATCATCGCGGTTGGCGGCGGCTCCCCGATGGATGCCTCCAAGATTATGTGGCTGCTCTACGAGCACCCGGAAATCGCCTTCTCCGACGTGCGCGAGAAGTTCTTCGATATCCGTAAGCGCGCCTTCAAGATCCCGCCGCTGGGCAAGAAGGCCAAGCTGGTGTGCATCCCGACCTCCTCCGGCACCGGTTCCGAGGTCACCCCGTTCGCCGTGATCACCGATCACAAGACCGGTTACAAGTACCCGATCACCGACTACGCGCTGACCCCGTCCGTGGCCATCGTGGACCCGGTGCTGGCTCGCACCCAGCCGCGCAAGCTGGCCTCCGATGCCGGCTTCGACGCCCTGACCCACTCGATGGAAGCCTATGTGTCCGTGTACGCGAACGACTTCACCGACGGCATGGCCCTGCACGCGGCCAAGCTCATCTGGGATAACCTGGCTGAGTCCGTCAATGGCGAGCCCGGCCTGGCCAAGACCAACGCTCAGGAGAAGATGCACAACGCCGCCACCATGGCCGGCATGGCATTCGGCTCCGCGTTCCTCGGCATGTGCCACAGCATGGCCCACACCATCGGTGCCCTGTGCCACATCGCCCACGGCCGTACCAACTCCATCCTGCTGCCGTACGTGATTCGCTACAACGGCCAGATTCCTGAGGAGCCCACCTCTTGGCCGAAGTACAACAAGTACATCGCCCCGGAGCGTTACCAGGACATCGCCCGCAACCTCGGCATCGATACCGGCAAGACCCCGGCCGAAGCCGTGGAGAACCTGGCGAAGGCCGTCGAGGACTACCGCGACAACAAGCTCGGCATGAACAAGAGCTTCCAGGATTGCGGTGTGGACGAGGACTACTTCTGGTCCGTGCTCGATCAAATCGGCATGCGCGCCTACGAGGACCAGTGCACCCCGGCCAACCCGCGCATCCCGCTGATCAACGACATGAAGGACATCGCCGTCGGTGCTTACTACGGTGTCTCCCAGGCGGAAGGCCACAAGCTGCGCATCGAGCGCGAGGGTGAGGCCGCCACTGAGGAAGCCTCCGAGCGCTGATTGCAGGCGGTTGGTGGTTGCTGGCACCATCAGTAGCCACCAACCGCGGTGTTGCAGCTTAGTGGCTGCATAGCGCGACACAAGGAGCCCGACCCCATTACAGGGGCCGGGCTCCTTTGCATATGTGGTGCTCCCTCAGCCGGCAGGTACTTCCATGGGGCGGTAACCCACTCATGGGGCGGTGAAAACCCCATGGGGCGGTGTACGAAAACGGCTCTATTCTGCGGAAGGTAAAATTTTACCGTCCGCCCCATGGGGCAATTACCGCCCCATGAGTGGGTTACCGCCCCATGGAATCGCTGAAGCGTCGCTAAATCGCCGCAATAATGCAGCCAAAAGCAATAAAGCTGGCAAACACCTCGGTAATGCCGGTCACCACGGGCTTCAAGGTTGTGCGCCGTGTAACCACCGGCAACGCAACGGCGCGGGCCACCAGGCGTGAAGGTCGAATATCTGGCTCAAATCTGGCATATTCCGAATCGCGGCGCGTGCGGCGGTGACATCAGCGGCTGCGCACGAGGCATGTGCTGCGTTGATGGGCATAACACATGCCGTCTCAACAGTGCTGCCAAACGACGCGATCACCGTGGCCATGGCCGACGCGGCAATCACCGACACGGCATTGCCCCACAGCGAGCGCTCCTTCCTCAGCCACGAGGACAGCATCGACAGCGCAACCAGCACTATATATAAGGGAGCCCAACGCAGTATGCCGGTATGCGTAATCAGGAATGGCAAGCCGATGACGATGAGCGCTACGGCATAAGTGAGCATCGGCGGCAGATAACGGCGTGAAAAGTGTGCTTTGAACCAGTGCGCGGCGCTGAACTGCACGCAATAGCACACGGCCCACGTCGCCAATAGCCAAAGCGTATCAAGATTAGGCCCGCCGATAAAGAAGCCAGCCACAGCGGGCAGCATAACCATTACCCATGCGCCAGGTTGGTTGTCGAACCAATCGCGTTTAAGAGTCTTGCGGCGGGAAGTCATATCTGTCATGGTATCGCAGCGAATGGTTCTCAATAAGAAAGATGTGAGACCTGCATTGCGACAATCGAACATGGGAAGTGCGAGAAGCCTGTGTTTCACGGGGGAGAAGTACCCGAGCATGGTGCCCTTGACGTCGTGGCGCAGGAACACGGCCTGCCGGTCGGCCACCTCTACCAGCGTGGGGTAGGGTGCCTGCTGCTTGATATAGGTAAGTCTCAGAAGGATGTTGGTAGGCGACACGCGGAGCCGTGAAGGCGGGAGCCCGGTGGGCTCCCGGTAGGCGACGCCGAGCGGCTATGCCGCGAGGTAATACGAACGGCATGAGCGCGACACGCGCGAATTCCTCCGCACTGTCCCACCTCAGTGCTTGAATGAACAAGTTGCCTGATTTGGGCTCGCAAATTGGAATTAAAAAAAGCGAGCGCGGGCCGGGAGCCACTTCAAGTGAAGTGACAGCCGGAAACCACGCACTGATGTCGGATGACCGCCAGAGGACGTATGTCCAAGGGAGGCCATGCGCGCCGGTGCCCTAGAAGCAGGTTGGTAAACAGTACAACGAACATCGCTAGAAAGGGCGGACGGCAATGGCGGGACAGAAAATCCGCATCAGGCTTAAGTCCTATGACCACGAGGTCATCGACCAATCGGCGAAGAAGATCGTCGAAACGGTGACGAACGCGGGCGCAACTGTTGTTGGCCCCGTTCCGCTGCCGACCGAGAAGAACGTCTTCTGTGTTATCCGTTCTCCTCACAAGTACAAGGATTCTCGCGAGCACTTCGAGATGCGCACTCACAAGCGCCTCATCGACATCGTGGACCCGACCCCCAAGGCCGTGGACTCCCTGATGCACATCGATTTGCCTGCGGACGTCAACATCGAAATCAAGCTGTAAGGGAGGAGGAAGCATTATGTCTAATCGCAAGGCTCTGCTGGGCAAGAAGCTCGGCATGTCCCAGGTGTGGGACGAGAACGGCTTCTTCGTGCCCGTCACTCTTGTCGACGTGTCCACCAACGTGGTGACCGCCGTGAAGACCGAGGAATCTGACGGCTACAAGGCTGTCCAGCTCGGCTACGGCGCCATCGACCCCACCAAGGTGACCAAGCCGCTGGCTGGCCACTTTGCCAAGGCCGGTGTCACCCCGCGTCGCCACCTCGTCGAGGTGCGCACCGACGACGTCGATCAGTTCGAGGCTGGCCAGGAACTGGCCGCTGACCTGTTCGAAGAGGGTGCCGAGGTCGACGTGACCGGCACCACCAAGGGTAAGGGCTTCGCCGGTACCATCAAGCGTTGGGGCTTCAAGTCCTACCGCCGTACTCACGGTTCTCACAAGAACGAGCGCCGTCCCGGTTCTGTGGGCGCATGCGCCACTCCGAGCCGTATTCTCAAGGGCAAGCGTATGGCCGGCCGCATGGGTCATGTGACCGCCACTACCCAGAACCTGACCATCGTCTCCGCTGATGTCGAGAACGGCATCCTCGCCATCAAGGGCGCCATTCCCGGCCCCAAGGGCGGCATCGTTCTCGTCCGCTCGGCCGTGAAGGGAGCCTGATAAACCATGGCAAACGTTACTCTGGACGTCACCGACGCCAAGGGCCAGGCCACCGGCACCGTTGAAGCTCCTGAGGCTCTCTTCGGCGTTTCTGCCGAGGATGTCCAGGCTCACATCCCGCTGATCCACCAGGTTGTCACCGCTCAGCTCGCTGCTGCTCGTCAGGGCACCCACGCCACCAAGACTCGTGGCATGGTTTCCGGCGGCGGCAAAAAGCCGTGGAAGCAGAAGGGCACCGGTCGTGCTCGTCAGGGCTCCATCCGTGCACCGCAGTGGTACCACGGCGGCACCGTGTTCGGCCCGCAGCCGCGTGACTACTCTCAGCGCACCCCCAAGAAGATGAAGGCCGCAGCTCTGCGCTACGCCCTGTCCGATCGCGCCAACGCCGGTCGCGTTGCCGTGGTGGAGTTCGGTATCACCGAGCCGTCCACCAAGGCCGCTGTCGCCGCCCTGGCCCCGATCACCGCGGACAAGTTCACCACGGTCGTCTTCACTCGCGACAACATCAGCGAGTGGCTCTCCGTGCGCAACATCCCGACCGTTCACCCGATTTTCGTCGATCAGCTCAACACGTACGACGTGATTACCTCGCAGTACGTGGTCTTCACCAAGGAAGCCTTCGAGGCTTTCGTGGCTGCCAAGACCGAGCCGAAGGAGGCCTGATTTAGATGGTCGCTATTCACAAGCCCGCTCACGACGTGATTCTTAAGCCCGTCGTCTCCGAGAAGAGCTACGCCGCTTCCGACCGTGGCCAGTACACCTTCGTGGTGGCTCCGGATGCGAACAAGGTGCAGATCAAGCAGGCAATCGAAGAGATCTTCAAGGTCAAGGTGACGAACGTCAACACCCTCAACCGCGCTGGCAAGAAGCAGCGCACTCGCACCGGTTTCGGCCAGCGTGCTTCCCAGAAGCGTGCGATCGTGACCGTCGCCGAGGGCCAGACGATCGACATCTTTGGTAACTGAAGGTTAGCCGAGAAAAGTTAAAGGAAGAACTACATTATGGCTATCCGCGTTTATAAGCCGACGACCGCAGGCCGCCGCAACGCGTCCGTCTCGGATTTCTCCGAGCTGACTCGTTCTACGCCTGAGAAGTCGCTGGTTCGCAAGAAGTCCAAGACCGGCGGTCGTAACTCTTACGGCCGTATCACCTCCCGTCATCGCGGCGGCGGCCACAAGCGTCAGTACCGTCTCATCGATTTCAAGCGTTGGGACAAGGACGGCGTGCCCGCCAAGGTTGCCGAGATCGAGTACGATCCGAACCGCTCCGCCCGTATCGCCCTCCTGCACTTCGCAGATGGCGAGAAGCGCTACATCATCGCGCCGAAGGGCATCAAGCAGGGCGACGTCATCGAGACCGGTGCTCAGGCTGATATCAAGCCGGGCAACAACCTGCCGCTGAAGAACATCCCGACCGGTACCGTGGTTCATGCCATCGAGCTCCGCCCGCTGGGTGGCGCCAAGATCGCTCGTTCCGCTGGTGCTGCCGTTCAGCTCGTCGCCAAGGATGGCGCCTACGCTCAGCTGCGTATGCCGTCCGGCGAAATCCGCAACGTCGACGCGCGCTGCCGCGCTACCGTCGGCGAGGTCGGCAACGAGGACCACGCCAACATTCAGCTCGGCAAGGCTGGCCGCGCCCGCTGGATCGGCCACCGTCCGATCACCCGTGGTGAGTCCATGAACCCGGTCGACCACCCGCACGGCGGTCGTACCCGCGGTGGTAAGCCACCGGTCTCCCCGTGGGGCAAGGGCGAGGTTCGTACTCGTCGTCCGAAGAAGGCTTCGAACAAGATGATTGTTCGTCGCCGTCCGTCCGGCAAGAACCGCAAGTAAGGGAGTATCGAGAAGATGACTCGTAGCATCAAGAAGGGCCCCTTCGTCGACGCCCACTTGCAGAAGAAAGTCGACGAGCAGAACGAGAAGGGCACCAAGAACGTCATCAAGACGTGGTCCCGTCGTTCGATGATCACCCCTGATTTTATCGGACACACCTTCGCCGTTCATGATGGTCGCAAGCATGTCCCGGTGTTCGTCACCGAGGCCATGGTTGGTCACAAGCTGGGTGAGTTCGCCCCCACGAAGACCTTCAAGGGTCACGTGAAGGACGACAAGAAGGCCCGTCGCTAAGGATAAGGAATAGAACATGGAAGCTAAAGCAATCGCTCGTCACGTCCGCGTGACGCCGCGCAAGGCTCGCCGCATGGTCGACCTCATCCGCGGCAAGAAGGCGACCGAAGCCGTCACCATTTTGAAGTTCGCCCCTCAGGCTGCGGCCCTGCCGGTCCGCAAGACCCTGGAGAGCGCCATCGCCAACGCTCGCGTTAAGGCCGACAAGGCCGGCGAGCCGTTCCGCGAGAACGACCTGTACATCAAGGAGACCTACGTTGACGAAGGTGTGACCCTCAAGCGCTTCCGCGCTCGTGCCCAAGGCCGCGCCGCTCGTATCAACAAGCGCACCTCCCACATCACGGTCGTCGTGGCTAACAAGGAAGGAGCCCGCTAAAGATGGGTCAGAAGATCAATCCGTTTGGCTACCGTCTGGGCATCACTGAGAACCACCGCTCCAAGTGGTTCTCCGACTCCAACAAGGCCGGCGAACGCTACCGCGACTTCGTGCTTGAGGATGATCAGATCCGCAAGGAGATGAGCAAGGACCTCGAGCGCGCTGGCGTGTCCCGCATCGTCATCGAGCGCACCCGCGACCGCGTTCGCGTCGACATTCACACCGCCCGTCCGGGCATCGTGATCGGTCGTCGTGGCGCCGAGGCTGAGCGCGTCCGTGCCAAGCTCGAGAAGCTGACCGGCAAGCAGGTCCAGCTCAACATCTTCGAAGTCAAGAACGCCGCGCTGGACGCCCAGCTCGTCGCTCAGGGCATCGCTGAGCAGCTGACCAACCGCGTCACCTTCCGTCGTGCCATGCGCAAGGCCCAGCAGGACGCCATGCGCGCCGGTGCCAAGGGTATCCGCATCAAGCTCTCCGGCCGCCTCGGCGGTGCGGAAATGAGCCGTTCCGAGTTCTACCGTGAGGGCCGCGTTCCTCTACAGACCCTCCGCGCCCTCATCGATTACGGCTTCTTCGAGGCCAAGACCACGTACGGCCGTATCGGCGTCAAGGTCTGGATCTACAAGGGCGACATGACCGAATCCGAGTTCGAAGAGCAGCAGGCTCAGCAGAACAACCGTCCGGGCCGTCGTGGTGGCGATCGCCGCCCGCGCCGTGGCAACCGTTCCGCCGCCCCGCAGGCCGCCGAAGCCCCCAAGGCTGAGGCTCCCGCCGAGGCCGCTCCGGCTGCAGAAACAAAGGAGTGAGCAAGAATGCTTATCCCCAAGAGGACTAAGTACCGCAAGCAGCACCGCCCTGTGCGTTCTGGCATGTCCAAGGGCGGCAACGAGATCAACTTCGGTGATTTCGGCATCCAGTCCCTCGCCCCGGCCTACGTGACCAACCGTCAGATCGAAGCCGCGCGTATCGCCATGACCCGCTACATCAAGCGTGGTGGCCGCGTGTGGATCACGATCTTCCCGGATCGTCCGCTGACCAAGCACCCGCTCGGTGCCCGAATGGGTTCCGGTAAGGGTGCCCCGGAGTTCTGGATTGCGAACGTGCGCCCTGGTCGCGTGATGTTCGAAATCGGTGGTGTGTCCGAGGACGTCGCTAAGGAAGCCCTCCGCCGCGCTATCGACAAGCTTCCGATGAAGTGCCGCATTATCGCACGTGAAGGTGGTGATATCTGATGGCAGTCGGTACCGCTGATTACTCCATCAAGAATCTCAACGAGAAGACCAACGCGGAAATCGAAGGCTTCTTGAAGAAGTCCAAGGAAGAGCTGTTCAACCTGCGCTTCCAGCACGCCACCGGTCAGCTCGAGAACACCGCCCGTCTCAAGGCTGTCAAGAGCGACATCGCCCGCATGTACACCGTGCTTCGCGAGCGTGAGCTTGGCATCAGCCAGGAGCCGGCCGCTACCGAATCCAAGGAGAAGTGATTATGGCTGAAGAGCGTAACTTCCGTAAGGTTCGCCGCGGCTACGTCGTGTCCGACAGGATGGACAAGACGATTACCGTCGAGCTCGAGCAGCGTTCGACCCACCCGCTGTACGGCAAGGTCGTTCGTTCCACCAGCAAGGTCAAGGCCCATGATGAACACAACGACGCCCACATTGGCGACCTCGTGAGTATTATGGAAACTCGGCCTCTGAGCAAGACCAAGCGCTGGCGTCTCGAATCCATTATCGAGCGCGCCAAGTAAGTAAAGTTCGGCAAGGCTCGCCATTTACCGGGGCATTATGTGCAACCACGATGCCCCGGTAAATGGGGAGAACCAGCTCGGCTAAGGAGAATCAATGATTCAGCAGGAAACGCGGCTTCATGTCGCCGACAACACGGGTGCGAAGGAACTCCTCGCCATCCGCGTGCTCGGCGGATCGAAGCGACGCTATGCCGGCATCGGCGACGTGATCGTCGCCTCCGTCAAGGACGCCATTCCTGGCGGGTCGGTCAAGAAGGGCGACGTGGTTAAGGCCGTTGTCGTCCGTACCGTCAAGGAATCCCGCCGTGCGGATGGTTCCTACATCAAGTTCGACGAGAACGCCGCCGTCATTCTCGGTTCCGGCCGTGAACCGAAGGGCACTCGTATCTTCGGACCGGTCGGTCGTGAACTGCGCGAGCACAAGTTCATGAAGATCGTGTCCCTCGCCCCGGAGGTGATCTGACATGGCAGCCAAGATCAAGAGCGGCGACCTGGTCAAGGTCATCCGCGGCAAGGACCGCGGCAAGGAAGGCACCGTCAAGCAGGTGCTCTCCAACGATCGACTGATCGTCGAAGGCGTGCAGATCGTCAAGAAGCACGTGCGTGCAACGCAGCAGGGCCAGCAGGCTGGCATCGTCTCCACTGAGGCTCCGATCCATCGCTCCAACGTGATGGTCATCGACCCGGAGACCAAGCAGCCGACCCGCGTTGGCATCACCGTTAAGGAAGAGGCGCGTGACGGCAAGGTGAAGACCGTGCGCGTGCGCGTCGCCAAGAAGTCCGGAAAGGAGCTGGCATGACCGATACTACTGTCGAAGCGCCGGCCACCCCGCGCTTGAAGGTCAAGTACAACGAGCAGATCATTCCTGAGCTCGAGAAAGAGTTTAAGTACTCCAACCCGATGCAGGTTGCCCGTGTCCAGAAGGTCGTCGTCTCCATGGGTGTTGGTGCCGCTGCCCGCGACTCCAAGCTCATCGAAGGTGCCGTCAAGGACCTCACTCTGATCACCGGCCAGAAGCCGAAGATCACCAAGGCCAAGAAGTCCGTCGCGCAGTTCCACCTGCGTGAAGGCCAGGCCATCGGTGCGTACGTCACCCTGCGTGGCGACCGCATGTGGGAGTTCCTGGACCGTCTGCTGACCCTCGCGCTGCCCCGTATCCGCGACTTCCGCGGCATCAACGGCCACCAGTTCGATGGCCAGGGCAACTACAACTTTGGTCTCACCGAGCAGTCCATGTTCCACGAGATCGATCCTGATTCGATCGATCACGTGCGCGGTATGGACATCACTGTGGTGACCTCCACCAAGGACGACAAGGAAGCTTACGCGCTGCTGAAGCACCTCGGCTTCCCCTTCAAGGAGAACTGATATGGCAAAAACCGCTCTTAAGAACAAGGCGGCCGGCAAGCCGAAGTTCAAGGTCCGCGCTTACACGCGCTGCCAGGTCTGCGGTCGTCCCCACTCCGTCTACCGCAAGTTCGGCCTGTGCCGCATCTGCCTTCGTGAGAAGGCTCACCGCGGTGAACTGCCCGGCGTTACGAAGTCCAGTTGGTAAACATCGACGCTGAAGGTCCGCGGCCCGAACGCTTCTAGAAGAAGCGTGAGGGCGGCGGAAACCATAGCGAGAAAGGGCAACAAGCCCAAATGACAATGACAGATCCGATCGCAGACATGCTTACGCGTCTGCGTAATGCGAGCGCGGCCAAGCACGAAACCGTGGATATGCCGTACTCCAAGTTCAAGGCGAACATCGCCGAGATCCTGAAGCGCGAAGGCTACATCAAGGACTTCACCGCTAAGGAAGCCAAGGTCGGCCAGACTCTTGAGGTCACCCTCAAGTACGGTCCGAACGGTGAGCGTTCCATTCAGGGTATCAAGCGCATCTCCAAGCCGGGCCTTCGTCGTTACGCGAAGTCCGACTCCCTGCCGATGCCGCTCGGTGGCCTGGGTATCGCCATCATCTCGACTTCTTCGGGACTGCTGACTCAGAAGGAATGCCTCGACCGAGGCATTGGCGGCGAAATTGTCGCCTTCGTGTGGTGAGAAAGGAGAGCTGAAACATGGCATCGCATATTGGTAAGCTCCCCATCGCCATCCCTGCTGGCGTTGAAGTCAAGATTGAAGGCCAGAACTTCTCCGCCAAGGGCGCTAAGGGTTCTGACTCCTACGTGGTTCCGGAAGGCATCACCGCTGCCGTTGAAGGCAACGAGATTGTCCTGACCGCCGCTGATGACCTGCGTCCGACCCGTGCCAAGCACGGTCTGGCTCGCTCCATCATGGCCGGCATGGTCAAGGGTGTTCACGATGGCTACTCCAAGACTCTTGAGATCGTCGGCACCGGTTACCGCGCCGTCGCCAAGGGCCAGGGCATCGAGTTCTTCCTCGGCTACTCCCACACCATCACCGTCAACCCGCCCGAAGGCATCACCCTGAAGGTGACCGACGCCAACCACGTGGTTGTCGAAGGCACCGACAAGCAGGTCGTGGGCCAGGTTGCCGCCAACATCCGCAAGCTGCGCGCTCCGGAACCCTACAAGGGCAAGGGCATCAAGTATTCCGATGAACGCATCCTGCGCAAGGCTGGAAAGGCTGGTAAGTGATATGAGCGTTGCTATTCTCGGAAAAGGCAAGAAGGTAGCTCTCAAGCGCCGTCACGCGCGTATCCGCAAGCGCATCTCCGGTACCCCCGAGCGTCCGCGCCTGGTGGTCACCCGCTCCAACCGTCACATGGTTGCTCAGGTGGTCGACGATACCAAGGGCATTACCCTGGTGTCCGCCTCCACTCTTCAGGCCGACTTCGCCGGCTTCGAAGGCACCAAGACTGAGGCCGCCAAGAAGGTCGGCGAGCTGATCGCTGAGAAGGCCAAGGCTGCCGGCATCACCGCAGTCGTGTTCGACCGCGGTGGCAACAAGTACACCGGTCGCGTCGCAGCCGTTGCTGATGGCGCCCGCGAGGGAGGTCTTGCACTGTGAGCGACAACGAAACGAAGGAAACCCAAGTGGCTGAAGAAACTCAGAACACTGTGGCGACCGAATCCAACAACGAGGACCGCAAGGGTCGTCGTGGCCAGCGCGGTGAAGGCCGTCGCGGCGAGCGTCGTAACCGTCGTGAAGAAAACCACGGCGACGAGCTGCTCGATCGCGTGGTGACCATCAACCGTGTGTCCAAGACCCACAAGGGTGGCCGTACTTTCAGCTTCGCCGCACTGGTTGTGGTCGGCGACGGCAACGGCACCGTGGGTGTCGGCTACGGCAAGTCCCGTGAAGTCCCGGCCGCCATCGCCAAGGGCCAGCTGGACGCCAAGAAGCACATGTTCTCTGTGCCTCGCGTCCGCGGCACCATCACCCACCCGGTTCAGGGTCATGACGCTGCTGGCACCGTCCTGCTGCGTCCGGCCGCCCCGGGTACCGGTGTAATCGCCGGTGGCTCCGTGCGCGCCGTCATGGAATGCGCAGGCATCACCGACGTCCTGACCAAGTCGATGGGCTCCGCCACCGCCGTTAACGTGGTGCGCGCTACCGTCGACGCCCTCAAGCAGCTCGAAGAGCCCGAGGAGATCGCCGCCCGTCGTGGCCTAGCGCTCGACGAGGTTGCTCCCGATGCTCTGCTGCGCGCCCGCGCCGCCGGCATTGCCGAGGCTCGCAAGGCTCGCGAAGAGGCTGCTGCCGCTAAGGCCGCCGAAGAGAAGGATGGTGAGTGATACTCATGGCTAAGAACCTGAAGATTACCCTGCACCACGGCATCGTGAACCGTACCCCGGCTCAGCGCGCCACCGTCAAGACCCTCGGCCTCAACAAGATCGGTAAGACCGTTGTCCGCGAGGACACCCCGGCCAACCGTGGTCTGGTGAACGCCGTGCGTCACTTGGTCACCGTTGAGGAGGTTGACTGATTATGGCAGATAACGAAATCCTGCAGATGCACGACCTGAAGCCCGCCCCGGGTGCCAAGAAGGACCGCACCCGTGTGGGCCGCGGTGAAGGCTCCAAGGGTAAGACCTCCGGTCGTGGCGCCAAGGGCCAGACGAAGCGTAACCACGTGCGTCCGGGCTTTGAAGGCGGCCAGCTGCCGCTGTACATGCGCCTGCCGAAGCTCCGTGGCTTCAAGAACCCGTTCAAGGTCGAGTTCCAGGTCATCAACATCGCTCGTCTCGTGGAGCTCTTCCCCGAGGGCGGCGAGGTTGCTGTGGCCGACCTGATCGCCAAGGGCGCTGTTCGTGACAACGCTCCGGTGAAGGTTCTGGGCGACGGCGAGACCACCGTGGCTTTCACCCTCAAGGGTGTTAAGGCTTCGGCTTCCGCCAAGTCCAAGATCGAGGCCGCCGGCGGTTCCGTTTCCGAGGACTGATTAGTCCTACGGGGAGCGCAATAGGCTGTACAACCCCCGCCCGCCAATAGGTGGACGGGGGTTCCCTTTTCTAAAATAATTGTTGTTCCGAGCGCAGAGAAGCAGTCTCAACACAATGATCGTTTTGAGTATGCTTCCCCCGTCCAGTACGATGGAGCATAATTCAGGTAACATTCGCGAGACATGAAGTGGCCGAAGTAGGCACTTTAGACTATGCTCGTTCGTTAGTCTGTGTATTTCGCGTGATTGGCGCGCTATTGGGAGGAAATCTAGGTGAGGACACTAATCCAGGCCCTGAAAACCAAAGAGTTGAGGAAGAAGATTCTCTTCGTCCTGTTCATCATCATCGTCTACCGCATCGGTTCGTTCATTCCGACCCCTGGCGTGGACTACAACGTGGTGAACAAGTGCATGGCCACCATCGGCGGCGCCTCTCAGGAGAACTTCATCGGACTGGTGAACCTCTTCTCCGGTGGCGCCATGCTCCAGCTGTCTATCTTCGCGCTGGGCGTCATGCCGTACATCACCGCATCCATCGTGGTGCAGCTGCTGCGCGTGGTCATCCCCCGCTTCGAGGCCCTGCATAAGGAGGGCCAGTCCGGCGAGGCCAAGCTCACCCAGTACACCCGTTACCTGACCATCGGCCTGGCCGTGCTCCAGTCCACCACCATCCTGGTCACCGCCCGCTCCGGCGCCCTGTTCCACGACCAGTGCGACCAGGTCATCCCGGACGTCTCCGTGTTCAACCTCGTGGTCATGGTCCTCATCATGACCGGCGGCACCGGCCTGATCATGTGGATGGCCGAGCTCGTGACCGACAAGGGCATCGGCCAGGGCATGTCCATCTTGATCTTCATGTCCATCTGCTCCGGCTTCCTGCCGCAGCTGTGGGAGATCGGCTACGGCACCAACGGCACCGACGGCGACTGGCTGAAGTTCGGCATCGTCGTGGGCGTGCTCGTGGTCATCCTCATATTCGTCGACTTCGTCGAACTGTGCCAGCGCCGCGTGCCGGTCCAGTACACGCGCCGCATGATCGGCCGTAAGATGTACGGCGGCTCCTCCACCTACCTGCCGCTGAAGATCAACATGTCCGGCGTCATCCCGCCGATCTTCGCCTCCTCGATCCTCGCCATCCCGACCCTGATCGCCCAGTTCGGCAAGTCCGACCAGTCGTGGGTCAAGTGGATCAACGCCAACCTGGCGAACACCACCAGCGTGTGGTACATCGCCCTGTACGCGCTGATGATCGTGTTCTTCTGCTTCTTCTACACCTCGATCACGTTCAACCCGGACGAGACCGCGGACAACATGAAGCAGTACGGCGGCTTCATCCCCGGCATCCGCGCCGGCAACGCCACCAGCCGCTACCTGACCTACGTGATGAACCGACTCAACACCGTCGGCGCCGTCTACCTGCTGTTCGTGGCCCTGATCCCGACCGTGCTGATCATGGCCCTCGGCCTCAACGCCAAGCTGCCGTTCGGAGGCACCACGATCCTGATCATCGCGGGCGTGGGCCTCGACACCCTGCGCCAGGCCAAGGCCCAGACCGAACAGTTCCAGTACACCGGCTTTCTGTTCGAAAACGTGGACCACAAAGAAGGCTGACGCCCGCTTGGCAGCGGCCGCCCGCAATGGGCAGGCGGCCGCGCGAGGAGTGGAACAGTCCAGTGGACTGTTCCACGACGGAGCAATCTATCTTCCGCATATAACTCAATGGCTCCCTTAACCAAGGGAGCCAAAACCGTATTAATAATCGACATAAAAGGAGACCACCATGCGTCTGCTCATCATGGGCCCCCAGGGCGTGGGCAAGGGCACCCAGGCTGCTCTGCTCGCCGAGCACTTCAACATCCCCACCATCTCCACCGGCGACATCTTCCGCTACAACATCAAGAACAAGACCGAACTCGGCCTTGAGGCGATGAGCTACACCGACAAGGGCGAGCTGGTTCCGGACTCCCTGACCAACAAGATCGTCAAGGATCGTCTGGCCAAGGAAGACTGCAAGAACGGCTGGATCCTCGACGGCTACCCGCGTAACGCCGCCCAGGTCACCGCTCTCGACGAGATGCTCGCCGACCTCGACACTCCGCTCGACCACGTGGTGGCCCTCGAAGCCGCCCGCGACGTGCTGCTGGAGCGTATGAAGAAGCGCGCCGCCGAGCAGGGCCGCGCTGACGACACTCCGGAGGCCATCGCCAAGCGCCTGGAGACCTACGAGAAGGAAACCGCTCCGTTGCTCGACATCTACGAGGCCCGTGGCCTGCTCGTCGTGGTCAACGGCGTCGGCGACATCGACGAGATCAGCGGCCGTATCATCAGCCACCTCGAGTAGTAGGTTCGGCAGCCCGGGCAACAAGCCGGAGTGATGCCGAAATACCACATCAACGTTTCCATACCCCTGTGCGACACGCCGAGTGTTCGTACAGGGGTATGTGCGTATATAGTTGACAGTTGGTGTGTCTTCGGATATGCCATAGTAATCATCCAACGGAATAGGACTAGAGGCACATGGCAAAAGACGGTGTGATTGAAGTCGAAGGACAGGTCGTGGAAGCACTGCCTAACGCGATGTTCCGCGTTGAACTCGAAAACAAGCACATCGTGCTCGCCACGATTTCCGGCAAAATGCGTAAGAACTACATTCGTATTCTGCCGCAGGATCGTGTCGTGCTCGAAATGAGCCCTTACGACCTGAACCGCGGACGCATTACGTACCGTTACAAGTAAAGGTACACAAGAAAAGGATAACCATGAAGGTCAGCCCTAGCGTGAAGAGGATCTGCGAAAACTGCCGCGTGATCCGCCGTCACGGCCGCGTCATGGTGATCTGCGTCAACCCGCGCCACAAGCAGCGTCAGGGCTGAGAGCAGATTCTCCAGCGGCACTAAGTAAATAAGGCACTCTCTCACAGTGCTTCCCGCAAGGGAACGACACTGAACCACGGGTACGTAGGCCCGTGCCGGGTAATCGGGCGAGCGGGTGCAAGACCTACGGCAACAAGAAGGAATCGCAATGGCACGTCTTGCCGGAGTCGACATCCCCAATGAGAAGCGCATCGAGATCGCCCTCACCTACATTTTCGGTGTGGGTCGCACTCGTGCCAAGGAAACGCTTGCCGCGACCGGTATTAGCCCGGACATCCGCGTCAAGGATCTCACCGACGAGCAGCTGATTACGCTGCGTGACTACCTCGAAGCCAACTACAAGATCGAGGGTGACCTGCGTCGTGAAGTCGATGCAGATATTCGTCGCAAGATTCAGATCAACTGCTACCAAGGCCAGCGTCACCGTAAGGGACTTCCTGTGCGCGGTCAGCGCACCAAGACCAATGCTCGTACCCGCAAGGGCCCGAAGCGCACGGTCGCCGGAAAGAAGAAGGCCACCAAGTAGTCGGTGGCATGATTCGGGCCACGAGATGATTTTATCCCATCGCCCGAACGTCAACAGCAAAGTTCGTTACTAGGAAACGAGGGTCAATGGCAGCGCCTAAGCAAGCCGCTCGTAAGCCCCGTCGTCGCGACCGCAAGTCGGTCCCGGTCGGCCAGGCTCACATCAAGTCCACTTTCAACAACACGATCATTTCGATCACCGATCCGTCCGGCGCCGTGGTGTCCTGGGCGTCCGGTGGCGATGTCGGCTTCAAGGGCTCCCGTAAGTCCACGCCGTACGCCGCTGGTATGGCTGCCGAGTCCGCCGCCCGCAAGGCGATGGAACACGGCGTCAAGAAGGTCGACGTGTTCGTCAAGGGCCCGGGTTCCGGTCGTGAAACCGCCATCCGTTCCCTGCAGTCTGCGGGCCTCGAGGTTGGTTCCATCACCGACGTCACCCCGCAAGCCCACAACGGCGTTCGTCCTCCGAAGCGTCGTCGCGTCTGAGCACTCAGCAATACCAAATCCATCCAAAACCGCCTGACCGGTGAGTGCACCACCGAGTTCAAGCTGAAAGGATAACCACAGTGCTTATTGCACAGCGTCCGACTCTTACCGAGGAATCTCTGAATCCGCAGCGCTCCCGCTTCACCATCGAGCCGCTCGAGCCTGGCTTCGGCTACACGCTCGGCAACTCGCTGCGTCGCACGCTGCTGAGCTCCATCCCGGGTGCTGCCGTGACCTCCGTGCGTATTTCCGGTGCCCTGCATGAGTTCACCACTCTGCCGGGTGTCCAGGAAGACGTCACCGAGATCCTGCTGAACATCAAGGGCATCGTGCTCACCAGCGAATACGACGAGCCTGTGGTCATGTATCTGCGCAAGAGCGGAAAGGGCGAAGCCGTGGCTGGGGACATCACCCCGCCGGCCGGCGTCACCATTGCCAACCCGGAGCAGCACATCGCTACCCTCGCCGACGATGGCGAACTCGAGATCGAGTTCACTGTCGAGCGTGGCCGTGGCTATGTTCCTGCCCAGATGAACAAGCAGGACAACGATGAGATCGGCCGTATTCCGGTTGATTCCATCTACTCCCCGGTGCTCAAGGTGAGCTACAAGGTCGAGGCCACCCGTGTGGAACAGCGCACGGACTTCGACAAGCTCATTCTGGACGTGGAGACCAAGCCCGCCATCTCCCCGCGTGACGCGGTGGCTTCCGCCGGTTCCACCTTGGTGGAGCTCTTCGGCCTGTGCCGTGAGCTCAACGCCCAGGCTGAAGGCGTCGAGGTCGGTCCGGCCCCGGTGGCCGAGGAGACCAACCCCGAGATGGCCGTTCCGATCGAGGACCTCAACCTGACGCAGCGTTCTTACAACTGCCTCAAGCGCGAGGGCATCCACACCATCGGTGAGCTTGTCTCCCACACCGAGCAGGACCTGCTCGACATCCGCAATTTCGGTATGAAGTCAATCGATGAGGTCAAGGAGAAGCTGCAGACCTTGGGCCTGAGCCTCAAGTCCTCGCCGATGGCCTTCGATACCAATAATCTCGAAGGTGGCACGTTCTTCTCGCCGGAAGACGAGTGATCTGCCTCTTTGACCAATCGTTCGTTCACTAGGCAAGCAGATGTTCGGGCATATGCCCACCTGCTTGCCTGAAGAACGGACATATAAGGAGTAAACCCAATGCCTACACCTAAGAAGGGCCCGCGTCTGGCTTCCAGCCCCGCACACGAGCGCCTCATGCTGGCAAACATGGCGACCAGCCTGTTCCAGAACGGCCGCATCACCACCACGCTGCCGAAGGCCAAGCGCCTTCGTCCGCTGGCAGAGCGCCTGATCACCTTCGCCAAGCGCGGTGATCTGCACTCCCGCCGTCGCGTGATGCGCGTCATCCGCAACAAGTCCGTGGTGCACATCCTGTTCACCCAGATTGCCGAGCAGATGGAGCAGCGTGAAGGTGGCTACACCCGTATCGTCAAGATCGCTCCGCGCGTTGGCGATGCCGCTCCGGCCGCTGTGATCGAGCTCGTCACCGAGCCGGTTGCCGAGAAGGCTGTTGTGAAGGAAGCTGAAGCCGCCGCCAAGGTTGCCGAAGAAGAAGCTCCGGCCGTTGAGGCTGAGGCCACTGAGGCTGCTGAGGCTCCGGTCGAGGAGACCGCCGCCGTTGAGGCTGAGGCTCCCGCTGAGGAAGCCGCTGACGCCGAGAAGGCCGAGTGAGCTGAATAGCGTTTCGCTAAGCTAGCTGAAAGGGCTGGAATCCGTTTGGGTTCCAGCCCTTTTGCGTTGTTTTCATAGAATCTACAACGTACGTACGGCCCGAATGGCCTCGGCTCTTGCGGCCAGCTGATCATCGGCGGGATATGCGATATGCTCCAAAGTCAGGCCCTGCGGCGCAATCGGCCCGCTTGAGCCTTCACGCACTGGCTCGGCCATTTTGCCGGCAAACCACTCCAGTGATTTGCGTCCCGAACCAACTTTGATGCATGAGCCGACCAGGGAGCGCACCATATTGCGGGCAAAGGCGTCCGCCACAATCGTGAACACTACCAGGCCGGACTCCAGCGACGGAGTCCGATATGCTTCATGCGATGCCATCTCATCCGGTACTAGGGGAGTGATCGGCACCCGCCGCCAATAGGCGGTCTTGACTTCACGGATCGTAGTGCCTCCCGGATTCGGAGTGGCGAAGGAACCAAAATCGTGCAGGCCGATGGTCAATGAGGCTGCGCGGTTCATAAGCTCCAGATCCAGCGCTTCATCCACGGTAAGCACGCATCCACGCAGGCGCGGGTCGACCTCAGACGAACGATCGGCGACCCGATACACATAAGTGCGCTCCAATGCGGAGAACCTGGCATCGAAGCCGACCGGAGCTACGGCAATGCCATGAATGACGATGTCCGAAGGCAGCACAGCCTTGAGTCTGCGAGTCAGCGCCTCGGTGACCGGAATGGTCATGTGACCTACGCAGCGATTCAGCACCTCATCGGATACATCCAGATGCGCCACTTGGTGGGAGGCGTGCACACCGGTGTCGGTGCGCCCAGCCACCGTCAGACGCAACGGTTCGGCCGCATCATCGGCCGGCACCCGCAGCACCTTGTGCAGCGCATCTTCAATGGTGCCTTGCACCGTACGCAGATTGAGCTGTTTGGCCCAGCCATAGAATCCGCCGCCGTCGTAGGCCAAGTCAATGCGCAGTCGTGTCATAGCCATTCATTGTAACGAGTGCGGTCGGCGAGACGAGTGCGGTCGGCGAGATGCGTGCGGTCTGCAAGATGCGCGCGGTCGGCGAAGTGACCTGCCTGTAACATTCTCGCGCGTTTGTTGAAACGGGCCCGCCTTAGGTTGTAACCATCAAACCCGGTTACGGCTTGCGGCGTCAGCGTGCGCTCAAAACGCCTAACCGCTTGAAGCCACAGAAGCCGCCACAGCAAGGAGCAGGCACGATGATCGAATCCGCAGCACGCAGACTGGCCCATGAACTGGTAAACCGTCGCGAGGCGATCAATCGAGAGCTGTCCCGCAACGGTGTGCGTTTCGGCATCTACAAGAACGGCGAATACCATGACCGGCTGTTCCCGTACGACCCTGTGCCGCGCATTATCGAATCCGACGAATACGACGAATTGGAGAAGGGCCTGAAGCAGCGCGTCAACGCCCTGAACGCCTATCTGAAGGACATTTATTCCGATAAGCGCATTATTCATGATGGCGTCGTGCCGGAAGAATACGTATACACCTCGGCCGGCTACTTCCCGCAGGTCAACGGCGTGACCCCTCCCGGCGGCATTTTCGCGCACATCGCCGGCGAAGACCTGGTCCAAGGCGAGGACGGCCGCTGGTGGGTGCTGGAAGACAACCTGCGCATCCCCTCGGGTGCCAGCTACCCGCTGTTCGTGCGCGATATTGAGCGCCGCATCTCTCCGCGCCTGTTCCGCGACGTGCACATCCGTGACAATCGCGAATACCCGCGCCTGCTGCGCAAGGTCATGGACTTTGTGTCCACTGAGGGCATCGCCGTGGTACTGACCCCCGGCCGCTACAATTCCGCGTTCTTCGAACACGCCTATCTGGCGGAGAAAACCGGTGCGGCGTTGGCCTTCCCCGAGGATCTGGAAGTGGTGGACAACAAGGTCTACTTCCTCGACTACGCCGGCAAACGCCACCGTGTGGGCGTGGTCTACCGCCGCCTGTCCGACGAATTCCTCGACCCGTTCGCCTTCAATCCTGATTCGATGATCGGCGTGCCCGGTATCCTGTCCGCCTACCGCGCGGGCAACGTGGCCATCGTCAACGCGCCGGGCAACGGCGCGGCCGATGACAAGGCCATCTACTACTTCGTGCCACAGATGATCAAGTACTATCTCGGCGAGGAACCGATTCTCAACAACGCGCCCACGTATATGCCGATGTTCGAGGCCGACCGTAAGGAAGTCCTGAATCGTATGGGCGAGCTGGTCATCAAGGATGTGGCCGAAGCCGGCGGTTACGGCGTGGTGTTTGGTTCGTCGCTGGATGCCGCCGCACGTGAGGAGCTCGCCAACCGGATCAAGGAGGAGCCGCGTCGATTCATTGCCCAAGAGGTGATTCAGTTCCGTGATATCGATGTGGTGGACCCGAAGACCGGTGAGATGTCGCCGCGCAAGTGCGATTTGCGTGCCTTCGTGGTCACCGGCAAGAATACGCACGTGTGGTATTCGGGCTTGACTCGATACTCGTCGGTGCCTGGCCAGATGATTGTCAACTCGTCGCAGGGTGGCGGATTCAAGGATACGTGGGTGCTGGCACCCGAATCCGGCATGGAGCATGAATACGGTGCCGAAACGCAGGTGGTGAACCTGCTGAACCAGTCCCGCCGCCACTCGTTGTCTCTGGTCACCGCTTCCGAGGCAGACAACCTGTATTGGCTGGGTCGGTACACCGAGCGCGCCTTCACCACGCTGAACCAGTTCTTCCCGTTCTACGATCGTGTGATGGACACCGATGTGGACGCCTTCCGTCCGTTCGCTCACGCACTCGACCTGCCCGAAGATTTCGAGGACTTCGACGGGTTCGTGAACAGCTTCCTGTACGACGGGTCCAATCCTGATTCGGTGCGGTCAGCCGTAACCTCCGCATTCAACAACGCCGTGATTCTGCGCCCGGAATTGAGCTCGCGTCTGCTGCAGTACGTGGAGTTGGCGATGACCAATATCACCGATGCCGCCAAATACGCGGCCGATGCCGAGGACATCTACAAGCAGCGCGATATTACCGATGACATGCTCGCCTTCTGGGGCGGCATCGAGAATTCGCCGGTCGACCCCACGCTGAAGGCGTTCATCTTCATCGGCAAATATCTGGAACGCATCGACCTGTACACGCGCTTCGGCCTGACGATGGAGGAACTGGAAGCGCCGCTCAAGAAGCTCGCCGCCTATTCGATGACCTTGGACGGCATGCCGCTGCCCAGCTGCTTCGCCGACGGACTGAGCTGGCTGGTCGGTCAGCTGCCGTCTCGCGGGTATCAGGAAGTCGCCGACCTGCTGAAGAAGTACCTTGACGATTATTCCGGCCGTGTCAGCGCCCTGGCCATCAAAGACATGGGCTCACTGAGCTCCATGAACATGGATGCCAAGCGCCCCTAACCCGACGTTCGCCCTGACGGGTTCAAATGCTATGGTGGTATGGCGAAAAACCGTGCGCCCGAGTGCCGGCCGATGCGTATCGGCGAATTGCCGGAATATATGCGTGGGCTGTGAGCGCGCGGACCATACCTCAGCCATGGCTGTAGTGTTGTTATCCCGAGAATATGCCGGTTGCCGGCTCGTGTGTAAGTGCAGGAGACGTTGTGAAAAAACTCGTGTTCGACTATGAGATGAGGCTGTCCTTCAGCGCACCGGTCACCGATCACAGGTTCCAGCTTCGCTGTATTCCCGCCACTGGCCCTCGCCAACAGGTGATTGACGTGGAAGTGAAGATTCAGCCCGAAACCGAACTCGAAACCACCATCGACTCCTTTGACTCCATGGTGATGACCGGATTCATCCCTGAGCCGCACGACATATTCAGCTACTCGGTGACCGGCATCGCCTTCGTGGACAATGCACATATCCATAAGGAAGCCTATAAACCGCTGTACCGGTTCAATTCAGCGCTCACCATTCCCGGCCCGAACGTGGAGGCGATGATTGCCGTATGCCGCGAACGCTTGGCTGCGCTGCCTTCCGACGCCACTCCGGTGCAGCAGGCCGCCGAAGTGATGGATGAGGTCTACAAGGCGTTTGTGTATACGCCCGGTTCCACCACGATTCGCACCACCGCCGAACAGGCCTTGGCCCAGCGCAAGGGCGTATGCCAGGATTATGCGCACGTGATGCTGTCCGTGTGCCGGCATGTGGGATTGACCGCGCGCTACATTGCCGGTTTGCTTGGGGGAGAGGGCGCGACCCACGCTTGGGTCGAGGTGTATCAGGATGGCCGATGGGTCGGACTGGATCCCACGCATAACCGATTGGTGGACGACAGCTACATCACCATCGCCCACGGCCGCGATTACCGCGACTGCATGCTCGACATCGGCATCTTCTCCGGCTACAACGTCCAGCAGACCCAATGGGTCAATGCCTCCGTCCACGAACAGGTGGCGTAAACAAAATTCCAAGCCCCCTCTGATGAGCTGAGCCGTGAAGAAAACGCCGGAGGCGTTTTTAGGCGAAGGCGAACGACAGTGAGCAAATAAAATGGCAGCTGGAAAGCTGTCCTTAATTGCGTTCGAGCTGTCAGCCGTAAGGCTGACTGAGGGAGAGACCACTCAATGCAGAGTGGCCCCGTCACCGCTTCTACCACCACCAATATTCGGATTTTCGTCGTTGCAACATTCGGATTTTGGTAGTTGAGAAATTCGGATTATTGTAGTTAGAAAGTTCGGATTTTCGTCGTTGCAACATTCGGATTTTGGTAGTTGAGAAATTCGGATTATTGCGATGGCGGACGTGAAATAACGGGAGGTGCGCGGAATGGCCGATTCTCTGGCGGGCGACATCAAGCCGAAAGCCTATCGCCCTCGTATCGTGGATACACAGATCGAACGATATATGCGCATCTTTGGCGCGGTGGAGATTACCGGCACCAAGTGGTGCGGGAAAACTTGGTCTGCGCGGGCCCATGCAGCCAGCATTACCTATGTGGATCGCAATAACAATTTGGCTGCGGCTAAGGCGGATCCGTCATTGATGCTGTTGGGAGATAGACCTCATATCGTGGATGAGTGGCAACTCGCCCCAGCTATATGGGATGAAGTCCGTCATCACGTCG
Organism: Bifidobacterium sp. 2450; assembly: GCF_041900695.1. Lineage (NCBI taxonomy): Bacteria > Bacillati > Actinomycetota > Actinomycetes > Bifidobacteriales > Bifidobacteriaceae > Bifidobacterium > Bifidobacterium sp. 2450. The sequence goes on along the minus strand of NZ_JBHEEA010000004.1, from coordinate 135,700 downwards.
ACGATGATTCCGCGAATAAAGGTCAGTGGATTCTGACCGGTTCATCCACTCCTCTCAATGAGAATCGGCCGAACCATAGTGGTGCGGGACGAATCGGACGTATCCGTATGAATCCTCTGACTTTACATGAGTCCGGACTCTCGACAGGTGCGGTAAGTCTCAGTGGACTGTTTGAACATAAGTTCGCCGCTGCAAAATCAGAGATAAGTACACAAATGTTGTTGGATACCGTATGCCGAGGTGGATGGCCGGAGGCGGTGGCTCTGCCTGTATCTGACGCACAGATTCTGATTCGGGAATACATGCGACTCACGCTGACTGAGAGTGTGCCCAGGCAAGGCAAGGATCCTGATGTGGCTCGTCGTCTGCTGGATTCGCTTGCGCGCAATATCAGTCAAGCTGTGACATTCAAAACCTTACGTAAGGATATGTACGGTACTGAAGAAAACCTTGACGATTTCATTTCGGAGAGAACAATATCCGGGTATACGGCCATGTTCGAGAACATGTTCGTCATCGATCCGATAAAGGGCTGGGTTCCGCCGGCACGGGATCCAAAGCGACTCCAGACCAAGGCGCGTCGGTATTTTGCCGATCCTTCCATTGCGGCCGCAATGTTGGGCATGAGTCCTGCTGCTCTTATCGGCGATTGGCAGACTTTTGGGTTTCTGTTTGAGAATCTATGCATCCGCGATCTGTTGGTGTATGCGAGATCTCTCCTCGATATTGGGATAGAACCGGTTCGGTATTATCATGACGATTCCGGTCTGGAGTGTGATGCCATTATTGAATTGTCCGATGGACGGTGGGGCGGCATCGAAATTAAGTCCAGTGAGGATAAAGTCCCTGAGGCGGCGGCAAATCTATGCAGACTGAAAGATAAACTGCTGAGAAATCCGAGTGCGCGAACCCGTGAACCGGAGTTCTTGGCGGTGTTGGTGGGGGTCGGCGAGTTCGCGTATCAACGCGATGATGGAGTGTATGTAATTCCTGTCGGAGTGCTTGGCGCGTAAACGCAATGCCAGCGCTTCGGGCGAATTCCGGGATTGTGATCTGACATGTCTCAAGCGGCATACACTTGAGACTTGCTCAGCGAAACTCCGATTTGCCAGGTCGGCAGAATGTGGCATAATGAACAAGTTGCCATTTTGGCAGCATGGATAAGTGTCCGAGCGGTCTAAGGAGCACGCCTCGAAAGCGTGTGAGGTAAAAGCCTCCGCGAGTTCGAATCTCGCCTTATCCGCCTTTAGGGTTCCCGGTTTGTCCCGGAACCCTTTTTGTTTTTTGATACGAACGTCCGTATTCGGGGTTATAGACCAAAATGTGTGTCCGGCGGTCTAGTCGTTCGACTGCCATTCGACCCGTGTGTGGAACTCGTTCCGGTCGATGCCGGTGCCGTATCTCATGGGAATGCCGAACGTCTCGTGCATGCCTTGCGGGCTTCTCTTCCATGCCCGCCGGTAGAGGCGCTCGAGCCGTTCGTCGGTCATCGCGTTGGCCGCGAGCCACGCGTCGGTCTCGGGCCGTTCCGTGTGCTGATGGCACCACCGGCAGATCGCCTTCAGCCGTCTGACCAGCCGCAGTCCGCGGTGGCGGCGCGGCATGTCGCGCAGGCGCGCGTTCCATGATTCGACGAGGTTGTTGGCGGACGGCACCGGGCCGACGGACGCGAGCCCCTCGTCGAGGAACGTGAACGGCCGGCCCTCGCGGATGCGCCTGCGGATCATGCGCCGCGCCTTGACGAGCCTTTGGCGCATGTCGTTCACGCCATGGCCGACGTGCAACGCATGTCCGGCACGTTCGACCCGCCTACGGACGACGGCGAATACGCCGTCATCGCAGGCGGGGCACCGGTGAGCGAGATGCGCGACTACGCGATGGACGTGAACGCGTATACGCACGGCCGTGGGCGCTTCTCCGCTTCGTTCGGCGGCTACCGGCCCTGCCACGACGAACGGCGCGTGATCGAGGAGGCCGCGTACGACCCGGAAGTCGATCTGGAGAACACGCCCGATTCCGTGTTTTGCGTCCACGGCGCCGGCTACCCGGTCAAGTGGTACAAAGTGCCCGAATTCGCGCACGTGGAGTACGCGACGGCGTGAGGGGGCCATCTGACTGTCGCGGATATGCGTCTGGCATATCGGGACCGTGCCGGTGGATGTCGATTGTAATCGACACCTCATCCCGATGGGGTACGAAGTGTCCAGGGACGCCTGATACCTCGTGCCTCATCGGAATGAGACAGAATGAGGCAAGTGACGGATTCGGGATATCCGTCCGAGTTCATTGTGAACCATTGGAATAAACTCGTTTTGAGTCCGTCTGCATGTCCTGTGTTGACAACGCCTTGGTGCGTGTGTACTCTGAATACATCAGAACATAAACGTTTAGGACTTCAATGATGAAACGACACGACGTTACGATCACCGATATCGCAAAGCGGATGGGACTGTCCGTTTATACGGTTTCTCGCGCTCTTAACGGTCTCAGCGGTGTATCCGAGAGCACCCGTGCATCGGTGCGCGAAACAGCCAACGAGGTGGGCTACATCCCCAACGTCAATGCGCGTGACCTGCGCACGGGCACGCACCGGTTCATCACCCTGCTCACCGCGGGAATGTCGAACTCCTATTATCTCGATCTGATCGACGGCATCGAGAGCGTCCTGCAGGACAAGAAGGAGAGCCTGTTCATTGCCGATATGGCCGTCAACGGCCGGTACAGCAAGGAGAACGAGGCGTATCTGTTGCGTCAGGTCGTGGAGAACCGTCCTGGCGGCATCATCTCCACCTTGGGACTCAGCGAATACAGCAGGAACCAGCTGAAGAACTGGAACATTCCCGTCGTATTCGTCGATTCCACTCCCGGATACGGTGATGATGAGGAAATAAAAGATGGTTTCTCGTATGTGGCCACCGACAACGTGGATGCCGCCGCCAAGCTTGGGCGTCATCTGAAACTCCATCATTTTCGTCGTTGGCTGCTTGCCATCTATCCGGACACCTGGAACAGCAGGTTCGCTCGCGAGAGCGGCCTGAGGGCCGCCGCCGAGGAGTGTGGGGCGGAGATTCGCGTGCTGGAATGCGGTAACAACGATGTGGAAGCGTGCACCGAAGTCATCCGTTTTCTTGACCAGAACGATTATTATCCGGATGTGATCATCGCCGGCAACAATCCCATCCTGTTGGGCGTCATGTCGGCTCTTAATCGGAAATCCGTCGACATTCCCGGGGATATGGCGCTGGTCGCGTTCGATGACTTCGCTTGGTCGGACCTGGTATCACCGAAGATAACACTTGTCGCCGAAGACAGCCGATTCATCGGCGCCAAGGCGGCGAACTACCTGCTTGGACAGATGGAAGGAAAGGAGGAGGTGAATAAAAACCCGGATGGGGCGACGATGAGGCCGAATCCCATCCACGACATGATCGAGACATCCCTGAAGATCAGGGAGTCATGCGGATGCGGTGGGCAATAGGCCGCATCCGAACACAAAACAGCTATTTCCAATGGAGGAAACAACCATGAACATCAAGAAGATCGCTTCCGCCGCTTCCGCCCTGCTCGCAGCGTCGCTGCTGCTGTCCGGCTGCAGTGCGGTGAGTAATGGCGACAACGATGCCGCCGAGGTCTCCAAGCCCACGGAAATCAAGAGCATCGGCCTGATGGTGCAGGATATGTCCAACCCGTTCTTCACCGCCATGGACAAAGAAGCCAAGGTTCAGGCCAAGAAGATCGGTGCAACGCTCAATGTCCAGGACGCCCAGCTCGATTTGGCCACCCAGGACAACCAGATCTCCTCGTTCATTCAGCAGAAGGTCGATCTGATCATCGTCTCCGCCGTCGATGAGAGTGGTTTGAAGCCCGCAATCGAGCGTGCCAAGGCCGCCGGCATCATCGTGGTCGCCGTGGACACTCCTGCGAAGGGCGCTGATGCGGTCGTAACGACCGATGGCGTGCAGGCGGGTGAACTGTCGTGCTCTTACCTGGCCGAGCAGCTCGGCGGCAAGGGCAACATCCTTATCGTGGACGGAACCCCGATCCAGACCATCACCGACCGTATCAAGGGTTGCAAGGCGGCCCTGGAGAAGAACTATCCCGGCATCAAGGTCGTCGGACAGCAATCCTCCAAGAACGATCGTGCCACCGGCCTGTCCGTGACCACCGACATGCTCACCGCCAATAAGGACGTGCAGGGCATCTTCGGTATGAACGATCCGTCCGCTCTGGGCGCCGCGCTCGCCGTCGAGCAGGCCGGCAGGACCGATGAAATCATCGTGACCGGCATCGACGGAAGTCCCGAAGGCGTCGACGAGCTGAAGCGCGCCGGCTCCCCGTTCGTGGGGACCTCCACGCAGAACCCCGGCGAAATGGTCAAGCAGGCCGTCGCCTACGCCCAGAAGGTCGCCAAGGGCGATACCCCCAAGAAGTCCACGATTCTCATTCCGAGTGTCATGGTCACTCGTGAGAACGTCAACGATTACAAGGGATGGTGAGCATGCCTCAGTTGCTGCCCCTATTGCAGCTCGAGAACATTGTCAAGAGCTTTTCCGGAGTGGTCGTACTCGACAACATTAACCTAAACCTTTATGAACATGAGGTGCTTGCCCTCATGGGTGAGAACGGTGCCGGAAAATCGACGATGATGAACATCCTTTCGGGCAATCTGAAAAGGGACTCCGGACGCATTCTCATTGATGGCAAGGAGGTGGACGTCTCCACGCCGAAGCAGGCCGACGACCTCGGCATCGCCATCATCCATCAGGAACTCAATGTGGTGCCCACCATGACGGTGGCGCAGAACCTCGCACTCGGCAACGAACCGTTGCAGAAGTCGGGGCTGCTGGACAAGAAGCGCATGCGGGAGGACGCCGTACGTAAACTCGATGTCATCAAGGCGGACATCGACCCGGACGCATTCCTCGGTGATCTGGGCACCGGTGAGCAGCAGATGGTCGAAATCGCCAAGGCCATCGCGCAGGACGCGAGGATCCTCATCCTCGACGAACCCACGGCATCGCTGTCCCGAGCCGAATCGGAGCACCTCTTCACGCTGGTGAACATGCTGCGGGAGAAGGGCACGGGCCTGATTTACATCTCCCACCGCATGGAGGAGGTGTGGCGGCTCGCCGACAGAATCACCGTGCTCAGGGACGGGCACACGGTGATGACCACCGACATCGAGCATGCCGACCAGAATGACATCGTTGCCAAGATGGTGGGACGCAAAGTCGAGAAACTTTACGACCATGGCAAGCGTCATCCGGGAGAGGGTGTGCTCGAGATCAAGAATCTCAGGCTTTCGCCGGACTCTCTGCCGGTATCCTTCACCGTGCATGCGGGCGAGGTGCTGGGCATGTCCGGACTGGTGGGCGCCGGCAGAACCGAAATCGCCAGGGCGATCATCGGAGCAGACAAGCATGATTCCGGTGAGATCCGGCTCCATGGCAAGGCGGTGTCGTTCAAATCCCCGAAGGCCGCCATCGGTCATGGGGTCGCGTATCTTCCCGAAAGCAGGAAAACGCAGAGCATCTTCCCTGTCAGAAGCGTCGAAGACAACATCTCCATCTCTTCGCTGGGCGAATACGAGAGGCTGGGTCTGCTTCAGAAGCACCGCATCCGCAAGGATGTGCAGGAATCGATGAAACTGGTTAACATCGCGCAGCGTCTGTTGACCACTTCCATCATCAACCTGTCCGGCGGCAACCAACAGAAGGCCGTGTTCGCCCGATGGATGATGAAAAACTCCGACGTGCTGATTCTTGACGAGCCGACCCGTGGCGTCGACGTTGGCGCGAAGCAGGAGATCTACGAGCTGATCAGTTCTCAGGCAGCGCAAGGCAAGGCGATTCTCGTAATCTCCTCCGATCTGCCCGAGGTGCTGGGCATCAGCGACAGAATCCTCGTTGTCAGGCAGGGGGCCATCGCTGCCTGTATCCCCGAGGATGAAGCTACCGAGGAGAAAGTCATGGGGTACGCAACGGGCGTGCTGAAGGCGCAATCCGAGGATTCCGAAACGCGCGACGGAGCGCAACGATAAAGAGGAGCTTCCAATGAAAGAAAAGAAAAAGATGAATCTGGCGGCGACCTGGGAGAAGGTCGGCATGCCGTTTGTATTGCTGGTGCTGGTCGTATTCATGCTGATCAAGGCCCCGAACTTCGGCACGGTGAGCAACCTGTTCAACGTGGCGAGGTCCATCTCCATCAGCGCGATTCTTGCCGCGGGCATGACATTCGTCATCATCACCACCGGCATCGATCTGTCCGTTGGCTCGACCATCGCCGTCAGCGGTTGCATCGCCGTTCTGGCCGCCCAGCAGGGGCTCAACCCCCTGCTCGCCATCCTTCTCGGCATGGTGATCGGTGCGCTCATCGGCTTGATCAACGGATTCCTGATCGCCTACTGCAATCTCGCCGCGTTCATCGTCACCCTCGGCACCATGACCTTCATGCGAGGATTGGCATACACCATCACCGGCGGTCTGCCGATCGTAGACAACGGTTTGAACTTCCGTGCCCTCGGCAACGGATACCTGTTCCATGTGCCGATTCCGTTCATCGTGATGATAATCGTTTATGTAGTCATGTGGATCGTTCTCGACAAAACCAAGTACGGCTCGCATGTCTACGCTGTGGGCGGCAATGCCGAAGCCGCAAGGCTTGCCGGCATCAATGTCAAGGGCGTACTGCTATCCGTCTATGTGATTGCAGGACTGTGCGCCGGTCTCGCCGGCTGCATCTTCGCGGCGCGTGTGGTCTCCGCGCAGCCGACTGCCGGCGACGGTTATGAGATGGATGCCATCGCAGCGGCCGTCCTGGGCGGTACCTCCCTGATGGGTGGCAAGGGCAAGATCCCGGGCACTCTGATCGGTGCCATCATCTTCGGCGTGCTCACCACCGGCCTCGTGCTCATGAATGTCCCGTTCTTCACCCAGCAGCTTGTCAAGGGCATCGTCATCATCATCGCCGTGCTCATCGATGGTCTCAAGGAGAACTCGTTCTCGTTCGGGTTCCTCAAAGGCATAGGTGCCACACAAGCCAAGGCTGCGAACTGAAACAGGAGAACGACAATGACGCACGAATATCCACGATTCACCATCACCAATAGCCACCACCATCCCACAAAGCCACAGCCGGTCACGGTGACCGTGCCGGAAAAAGTTGAGGCCGATCTGATTCTCGGTACCACCGATTTGGGACAGTCTTCGCCGTTCCAGAAGGTGCTGGGGGATTCCGACGGTTCCTCGACGACGTTCATCGGCATTCTGGTGCCGCATGACGGAGAGGTCCTGTCCCTACATGACCCGGACCCGGGGGAGACGTTTGAAGGAGGCATCGTCGCTGACGACAACACGCTCGAAAGCGATTCGGTCTGCCACCTTGATACGGGATATTTCGACATTGAACTATGTCGTGGCACCGGCAAGGGCGAGGGCGCCTCCAAATGGGGCATCCGCCATTTCCGCACCAAGGACGAGGGATTCGACCTGCTCAAGAGCGGGGACAACGCCATTGGCGGGTTCTACGGCCCTTTCTTCACTCCGGAAAACGGTCTGATCAACCCGCCCGAACATGCCATCGCCGATGTCCGTCTTATCGAGTTCGGCCCCGTCATGCGCCGTTACCTGCTTGAGGGGCGCATCCCTGACGGTCTTCGACCTGAACTGCAGGGCAAGACCTTCTCCATCGAGTTCACGTTCTACTGGAACGTCGATTTCTTCGATCGTGTCTACCATGTGGATTCGTTTGTGACGGAGGTCGATGGCAGAAGCGTCGTGAACCGTATCACGGTCGGTGACGAGTTCGAAAGCGGCGAAGGAAACCTTGTCTTCAACCGATTCGACACCTACCAGCCTGTTCCTTTCCGCGGAGGGGACCCCTACGCCGGCTTCCTCAAGGATGAAGTGTGGAACGTGCTATCGGAGCGGACGGAGACGACATCAAGGTTCGCCTATTTCTCCACTCTGCTTGACAGGGATCTGGAGAACGCTCACTGGGATCTCTACTGGCGTTTGTTCTCGCGATGGGAAAATGCCCTTACCCCCAAGGGGCTCGATGAGAGGCTCGGGCATGTGCGGGCGCTTGCCCACCGCGCAGCTGATGAGACCTCCCGTCCTTGGCAGTTCCCCGAGGGGGCGGTCGATGTGTCGGCACAGGAGGAGGAGACCATCTTCCCCGGGCCGTCTGCCTGCAGCGCCGAATACGACACCAATACCAACCGGTGCATGATCTGGATCACCTCGGAGGCGTCCTCAGCGTTCCAGATCGTGCAGAGGCCTCAATCCGGCTGGGTCAACTGGGGTACGAACGGCGAAAACGAATGCCCGGCATTGCCTGTCGGCGTCAACATCAGGACGATTTATGGCCCGTATGGGAACGGGTGGCGTGATCGCGCCGATGAGTCCCGATTCGGTGTCGTGAACGTTGAACGATAGGCTCTGAGCACCCGTATGCCGGTGGTTCCGACGGTTTCCTCCTCTTTCCCGTCGGGGCCACCGGCATCGTCATTATTCGGCTCCTGATTCCCGCTCCTCATCGGACTGCAAGATATCCAATGTACCGACGACGATTATGCCAAGCATGCCGTTGACATGCTTATCGACCGCATCGAAGGATACTCAGGCCCGGCCCGTACGTACACCACCGGTTTCACATTGGTGGAACGTGCCTCAACTCGACTTGCCCACTAGCATCCAACAAGTTCGCATCGGCTTCGTGAGGAGTGTGTGTCTACTCGAACAATGCGGCGTCAGGCGCTGGGTAGCCAAGTTGGAACGCGGTGTAGGCGTGCTTGGCGGCCAGTGCGGCGAGGATGGGCAGCATATCGCTCTCGGTGGAAGATTTCGATTCGGTCACGGCCTTGATCTGCGCGCGGGCGCAGTCCATTTCGATGGCGGCGGCGGTCGGTACGGTTTGGCCACTTGCCTTGTCGGCGATGGTGGTGGGGTTGGCCAGTAGTTGGTCGATGGCATAGACCTTTTGGCGGGGGTCGCTTTGGCCGGGAGAACTGGATTGTGCGCCGGAATCATCAAAATTGCCGTTCGCCAGCGCAACCAACTGCTGCCCGGCGGTCTTATGCATATCGCTCAACGCCAACGTAGCCCCAGCGGTCGCTCCTCGCGCGGCCAAGACCTCGATAGCGAATCCGGCGCGATCCTCGGCCACGGCCATCGCATCCAATACTGATCGGTCAACGTTGGCGGACGTGACGCCATCAAGACGCGCCGGCGTCACCTCAGGCGCGGACTGCCCGAATTTATCGGCCAGAAAAGCCAGCCATTGCTTGGTCTGCGCGTCACGTAACGTTCCTTCGGCAAAACGACCCGAACAATACCCGGCAACGTCAATCCAAGCCAGGGGAGCGGCCAGACCGGTGGCATACTGCTCTAATAACGGCGTGCCTTCAGCCGGATGGGTGGCGTAGTCCGCCAACGTCATCGCTTTCTCGCAAGGGCTCATTTGAGCTTCCGCCTCGGCCCGTCCGGCCAGTCGCGGCATCGAACACGCCGAAAGCGAACACAGCATCGCGCTCGCGCATAGTACGGATGCCAAGCGCCGGGTAAACCGTCCTGAAGAGAAACGTGTCTGCATGGAAACATACACTAATAGCTAACTGTGACCACTCATAGGCCATGCGCCACATAACTTCATAGGAGGTACGGATCGATGGAACTGGACCTGACAGGAATACACAAGCTCGCCGCCGAGCAAGGAATCGACCCCGAGACCCTGGATGATGCGCTGGCAGAGGCCCTGCGCCTCGCCTACCTCAAGACCCCGCACGCCGCCAAGCACGCGCGCGTGGAGCTTGACGAACGTTCCGGCAACTTCACCGTGTGGGCCGCCGACGAAATTCCGGTCGAACCCACCGAAGACAACCCTTACCCCGCTCCCAAGCTGGGCGAGGAATACGATGATACCCCGCGCGACTTCGGCCGTCTCGCCGCAGCCACCGCACGCCAGGTCATCACCCAGCTGTTCCGCCGCGCCGAAGATGAGAAGGTATTCGGCGCGTTCTCCGGTCAGAAGGGCAAGCTCATCACCGGCATCATCCAGCAGGATGCTTCCGACCCCTCCAACGTGCATGTCGCGATGGGCGATGTCGAAGCCATTCTGCCTCGCCGTGAGCAGGTGCCCGGCGAACGTTACCGCCACGGCGAACGCATCCGCGTGTACGTGGTGAACGTGGCCCGTGGCATCAAGGGCCCGGAAATCGTGGTGTCCCGCTCCCACCCGGAGCTGGTCCGCAAGCTGTTCGAGCGTGAAGTGCCGGAACTGGTCTCCGGTGCCGTGTCCATCATGGCCATCGCTCGTGAGGCCGGCGCCCGCACCAAGATCGCGGTCAAGGCCAACACCGATGGCGTGAACCCGAAGGGCGCGCTGATCGGCCCTGGCGGCGCTCGCGTGCGTGCCGTTATGGAGAACCTTGGCCCGGAGAAGATCGACATCGTCGACTACTCCGACGATCCGGCCAAGTTCGTGGCAGCCGCGCTGTCCCCGGCTGTGGCCACCGGCGTGCAGGTGATCAGTGAGAAGAACAAGACCGCCATCGCCTTCATCCACGACGACCAGCTGTCCCTGGCCATCGGCAAGGAAGGCCAGAACGCACGACTGGCAGCCAAGTTGACCGGCTGGAAGATCGGCATCGAATCCGCCGAGGCCCATGCCAAGAAGGTCGCCGCCGAAAAGGCCGCCCAGGCTGCGGCCGAGGCTGCTGCTCCGGAAGCCGAATAGGCCGCCGGGCTCGAAGGCGAATGATCTTCAGGGCGCATTATTTCCTGATACGAGCCGCGTCAGCAATGGCGCGGCTCGCTGCGTCTACGCTATCCAGCGCTATGAGTATGCTTGATTGGCGTATGTGGGCTGGCGCAGTGTGCGCGAAATCGCCCACACCAGAGACGAGGTAACACGATCATGGTCGCACGATGAGACAGGGTAGGCTTGCCGTCATCACCAACTGACCACGCCCATGCACGCGCGTGGTCACAGAATAGGAGTAATTAGTGGCGAAACCACGCGTATACGAACTGGCTAAGGTTTTGAATGTCGATAGCAAAACCGTGCTTGAGAAGCTTAAGGACATGGGAGAATTCGTCAAGTCCGCTTCTTCTACGATTGAACCGCCGGTAGCCCGGCGTCTGAAGGCAGAGTTCGCCAAGGACAACGCCAAGGGCGATTCCAAGCCCGTGCAGCAGCGCCGCCCGGCCGCACCTTCGGCCCCGGCTTCCGCTTCATCTTCCGCACCGACTCCGGCCGCTCCCGCACGTCAGGCATCGCCTGCCTCGGCACATCAGCAGGCTCCGACTCCGGGTGCACCGACACCGCGTCCGCAGGGCGGCGCACGCCCCGGCATGCCGACCCCCGGCCGCCACGGTCAGAATGACAACCGTGAGAATGGTCGCGATAATCGCGAAGGCCGTGAGAACGGTCGTCAGAGTCGCCCGAACGATCGCCGTAACAACGATCGTCGTAACAACCAGGGCCGTCTGAACAATGGCCAGCCGGGTCAGCACCAGAACAACCGCGGCAATGCTTCGGCTCCGCGCCCGCACGCTCAGGGCGGCGCCGGTGCCAATGGCGGCAATGCCGCTTCAAACGCGATTCCGCGCCCGCACGCTCAGGGCCCGCGCCCGGGCAACAACCCGTTCTCCCGCAAGCAGGGTATGCACACCCCGACGCCGGGTGATATTCCGCGTCCGCATCCGATGGCTCGTCCGACTGCTGATAGCGGTCGTGGCGGTCGTTCGGGCCGTCCCGGCCAAGGCCAGGGGCAGGGCCGCGGCTTCCGTGGCGGTCGTCCGGGCCAAGGTGGTCAGGGCGGTCCGCGTCCCGGCCAGTGGGGCCACAACCGTCCGGGTCAGGGCGGCGGCTCCCAGGGTGCCGGTCAGGGCGGCGCACGCGGCGGCTTCCGTGGCGGCCAAGGCGGCGGCAGCAACTTCCAGGGCGGCGGAGCCCCGAGCAACGGTCCCGCACGTGGCGGCGGTCGCGGCGGTCGCGGCGGTACCGCTGGTGCTTTCGGACGTCAGGGCGGCAAGTCCTCAAAGGCCCGTAAGAACCGTCTGGCAAAGCGCCATGAGTATGAGGAGCTGAAAGCACCGACCATCGGTGGCGTTCGCATCCCCAACGGCAACGGCCAGACCATTCGTCTGCGTCAGGGTGCTTCCTTGGCTGATCTGGCGGAGAAGATCAACGTCAACCAGGCCGCGCTGGTCACCGTGCTCTTCCACTTGGGTCAGATGGCTACCGCCACCCAGTCCTTGGATGAGGAGACCTTCCAGATTCTGGGCGAAGAGATCGGCTGGAACATCCAGCTCGTTTCCGCCGAGGAGGAAGACAAGGAACTGCTCCAGCAGTTCGACATCAACCTTGACGAGGAAGAACTGCAGGATGACGAGGATCTCAAGCCTCGCCCGCCGGTCGTCACCGTCATGGGCCACGTCGACCACGGTAAGACACGACTGCTGGATACCATCCGCAAGACCAACGTCATCGCACGTGAGGCCGGCGGCATTACCCAGCGCATCGGTGCCTACCAGGTCACCGTGAACCTTGAAGGCGAACCGCGCAAGATCACCTTCCTCGATACCCCTGGCCACGAGGCGTTCACCGCCATGCGTGCCCGTGGTGCCGAGCTCACTGACGTCGCGATCCTCGTGGTCGCCGCCGACGATGGTGTGATGCCCCAGACCGTTGAGGCCATCAACCACGCTCAGGCCGCCAAGGTGCCGATCGTCGTGGCCGTCAACAAGATCGATGTGCCCGGTGCCAACCCGGAGAAGGTCCGCGGCCAGCTCACCGAGTTCGGCCTGGTCCCTGAAGAGTATGGTGGCGACACCATGTTCGTCGACATCTCCGCCAAGCAGAACCTGCACGTCGACAAGCTGCTCGAAGCCGTGCTGCTCACGGCTGACGCTGAGCTGGACCTTCGCGCCAACCCCGACATGGACGCCCGTGGTGCCACCGTCGAAGCCCGACTCGACAAGGGTCGTGGTGCCGTGGCCACCGTGCTGGTTCAGCAGGGTACGCTCCACGTGGGCGATGCCATCGTGGCCGGCACTTCGTACGGCCGCGTGCGTGCCATGCTCGACGAGAACGGTCAGCCGATGGAAGCGGCCGGTCCGTCCACACCTGTTCAGGTGCTGGGCTTGACCTCCGTGCCCACCGCCGGTGACCTCTTCCTGGTCGCCTCCGATGATCGTGCCGCTCGCCAGATTGCCGAGAAGCGTCAGGCCACCGAGCGTGCCGCCCAGCTGGCCAAGCGTCGCAAGGTCGTCTCCCTCGAGGACTTCAAGAAGAAGTTCGCCGAGTCCGAGATCGACATGCTCAACATCGTCATCAAGGGCGATTCGTCCGGTTCGGTCGAGGCACTCGAGGATTCCTTGATGAAGATCGAGGTATCCGACGAGGTCGGCATCCAGGTCATCCACCGCGGCGTCGGTGCAATCACCCAGAATGATGTCAATCTGGCCACGGTCGACAAGGCCGTTATCATCGGTTTCAACGTGCGCCCGAACCGTCAGGTCGCGGACCTCGCCGAGCGCGAGGGCGTGGAGATCAAGTACTACTCGGTCATCTACCGTGCGATCGAAGACATCGAGGCATCCCTCAAGGGCATGCTCAAGCCGGAATACGAAGAGGTCGTCACCTCTCACTCCGAGATCCGCGAGATCTTCCGCTCCTCCAAGTTCGGCAACATCGCCGGCGTTATGGTGCAGGACGGCGAGGTCAAGCGTGGTACGAAGTGCCGTATCCTGCGCAACGGCGTGGCCACGGTCAACGACCTCGAGATCTCCTCGCTGCGTCGTTTCAAGGACGACGTTCAGTCCGTCAAGGAAGGCTACGAGGCTGGTATCAACCTCGGCACCTTCAACGACATTGAACTCGGCGACATCATCGAGACCTTCGAGATGCAGGAAGTCGAGCGCAAGTAGTCATTGTTAAGCCCCCTCTGACGAGGGGGCTGTCAGCCGCAGGCTGACTGGGGGAGAGACATGGTAGTTCCATGATTTTCTCTCCCCTAGCCTCACTGCGTTCGGCAGCTCCTCGTCAGAGGGGGCTCAAGTCTAGAAAAGGAAATTCCTTTGGCAGGAACCAACCCGCGCGCCGCACGTATTGCGGCCTTGATTCAGCGTGTCGTCGCCTCCTCCATTGAGCGCGAACTGCATGACAAGCGACTCGCCAGCATCACCGTCACCGAAGTTCGTGTGACCAACGATTTGCAGATCGCCAAGGTCTACTGGACCCAGCTCGGCCACGAAGGCCATGAGGAAGGCGAACGCAAGCGCGCCCAGCAGGCCCTCGATCAGGCCAAGGGCCACCTGCGTTCTCTGGTGGGCCGCAAGGCTGGCCTGCGCCTGACTCCGCAGCTCCAATTCGTGTTCGATGAAGTGCCCGGCGAGGCTCACGAGATCGAAGACATTCTCGCCGTGGCCAAGAAGCGTGACGAAGAACTTGCCCGTGCTCGCGCCACCGCCCAGTACGCCGGCGACGCCGATCCGTACAAGCACGACGACGAGTCCGAAGCCGAGGGCGATGAGTTCGAGTCCGACGAGGAGTAGTGTGCTTCAAACAACCCCCAGCGGCCTACTCATCATCGACAAGCCGCAAGGCGTGACCAGTTTCGACGCCGTTGCCGCCGTGCGCGGCGCGTTGCACATCAAGAAGGTCGGTCACGCCGGCACCCTTGACCCCATGGCCACTGGCACGCTGGTCATCGCCTTCGGCCACGCCACACGACTGCTCAACGCCATCGTGGCGCATGACAAAACCTACGAGGCCACCATACGCCTCGGCCTGCGTACCACTACCGACGATGCCGAAGGTGAGGTGCTTGTTGATGATGAAGCCCGCTCCCGCTGGCAAACGCTATCAGCGCAGCTGACTGAGGGCGGCCAGAGCGGCGAACCAACGGCGCTACCAACTGCCTCATGGCAAGATCTGCTCATACGCACCATCGCCACCAATTTCACCGGCGATATCGAACAAGTCCCCAATACGTTTTCCGCCATCAAAATCAACGGCCAGCGTGCCTACGACTTGGCTCGCGAAGGCAAGGATGTGGAACTCAAACCCCGCCCGGTCACCATCAGCGAATTCACCGTGCTGAATATCCGCAGCGGATTCGTAGCAGGGGAGCAGGCCGCTGAACCATTGCGGGAAGACGCGAACATGGGCGTGGTCCCTGTACTTGATGTTGACGTGCGGATCAGCTGTTCATCGGGCACCTATATCCGCGCGCTCGCCCGCGACCTCGGCAACGAACTTGGCGTTGGCGGATACCTGACCCGTTTGCGCCGTACGCGAGTCGGCCGATTCGCGTTGCCGGACGATGCCAGCGGACTTATCGCCTCTGAGGCGATGCTTGACACGCGAACCCATACCGTCACCGCACATACCGATCAGAAGACGTTCACTAATCGGGAAGGACAAACCGTCACGCGCAACAAGTGCGTATTGGACACTCCTGAAGGTCTTGCCGGTGACGAGCGCCGCAACTGGCTGCTTGACCATGCCCTCACCATGGAACAGGCCGCTCGAGGTGCGATGCCGGCGCTTGACATCACTCCTGAGGAGGCCAGCGAATTACGCTTCGGCCGCCGTATTGAGCGTACAATCAGCGAGCTCACTGCCGCCATTGTGCCGCAAACGCATGATGTGGCGGCGATTATCGAGCGTGCAAACGCTCATCAGGCCAAGCCGGTCACCGTATTCCCCCTCGCGTAAAGTAGACGCGGTGAAAAGTGCAGCTTGATACAGGCCGCGCACAAACAACGCCTATATTGCATGAATAACATCGCACGGATAAAAGGAACAGCACACTGATGGATATCACGCACCTGACCCCTGACGCCGAAGGTTCGATTGAATGGCCCTCGTTCAGTAACGATAAGAAGGCCGTGGTGACATTGGGCGCATTTGATGGCATGCACTTGGGTCATCAGGCGGTGATCAAGCGTGTGGTGGAACTCGCGCACCAGCATGATGCTTTTTCCGTGGTGATTCTGTTTGACCCGCGCCCCGCATTCGTACACGGCTGGGCCGCCTCGCACAATGGTGAGGAACCTGCGGCGCAGAATGTGGATGCCGAAGCGTTGACCAGTGTGGATGATCGACTGCACCGCATGGAACAGTTCGGCGTGGATCATGTGCTGGTGGTGCACTACACGCTGGCCTTCGCAGCCATGTCATACATTTTCTTCCTTGGCCGACTCACCGGCAAGCTGGGTATGCGCACGTTGGTCCTTGGGCAGGATGCCGCCATGGGCAAGGGTCGAGAAGGTGATGTGAAGCATATCGCTAATCTTGCCGCCGCCACCGGTGTATTCGAGCTTGACGTGGTCGATGATCGTGGCCCGGGCGAAGTGCGTATTCCGCGTGATTTCAAGCCGGAAGCCCCAAGCGAATGGGGAGAGCCCGTCGATCCGCTGGCCAATGCCACCAAAGCCGAGCGCCGCGCATGGAGCAAGAAGAACCAGGCCAAGGCAATGCGCGCCTGGAGCTCCACCAATGTGCGCTACCTGCTGGCTCATGGCCGAATCCAGGACGCCAACGCCATTCTGGGCGCTCCGCACACCATCGAAGGTGAAGTGGTGCACGGTGAGGAGCGCGGCCGCACCATCGGATTCCCCACCGCCAATCTTGGCTCCGACATTGCAGGCTACATTCCGGTCGACGGCGTCTATGCCGGTTGGCTGGTAGATGGTGAAAACCGTTGGCCTGCCGCCATCTCCATTGGCACCAAACCCACCTTCAGCGAGAAAACAGGACTCAACGAACGCGTGGTGGAGGCCTACTGCATCACTGACGAATGGATTGACCTGTACGACCACAAGGTTCGCGTCGAATTCGTCGGCTTCCTGCGCCCGCAGGTCAAGTTTGATGGTCCCGACCAACTCGTTGACGAACTCAAGCGCAACGTCGAAGAGACCAAGCGTCTTACTGCCTGAGGTATATCTCGGGGCTATTTACGCACTCCCAAGGCGTCTAATGCGTCGGACAATGTGTTGGACTCCACCAGCCGAAGTCCCTCGACATGCACCGGCTTGCGCAGAGGAGGAATGACCGCCGTCGTAAAACCAAGGCGCGCGGCCTCGCGAAGGCGATATTCCATACGCGGTACCGGGCGCACCTGACCGGTCAGGGAAATTTCCCCGATGGCGCACGTGGCTCGCGCAATGGGTTTTGACGTGGCGGCGCTCGCCAGTGCCGCCACTATCGCCAAGTCGGAACCAGGCTCCTTGGCCTGGCCCCCGGCAATAGTGGAGATATACAGGTCGTTGGACAGCAGGTTGAGCTTGCTGTGACGGTAGAGCACCGCGACCAGCATGGCGATACGGCTGGGGTCCACGCCATTGACCGCACGTCGGGGTGTGGGCAGCACCGACGTGGTGACCAGAGCCTGTACTTCGATAGGCAGGCTGCGATGCCCATCCAATGTGAACGTCACGCAGGTGCCTTCCACGGGTGCCGCGTTGGCCGCATCAGGGCCGTCTCCAGACAGGAACAATCCAGCGGGATCGGTGACCTCTTCGATGCCCTCACCGCTCATGTCGAAACAGCCGACTTCATCGGTCGGACCAAAACGATTCTTCACCACTCGCAACATTCTCAGCGCAGTCTCGCTGTCGCCTTCGAATTGGCAGACCACATCGACCAGATGCTCCAATGTGCGCGGGCCTGCAATCGAACCGTCCTTGGTCACATGACCAACCAGAAATACGGGAATGTCAAGTGTCTTAGCGGTATCTATCAGCGCGCTTGCCACTTCGCGCACCTGAGTCGAACCGCCGGAAATGCCATCGACCTCCTGCGAGACGATGGTTTGCGCCGAATCCACAATGGCCAAGGCCGGCTTGTTCTGTTCGATCAGCCCCAATACTGTGGACAGATCGGTGGTGGAGGCCAGTAACAAGTTCGGCTCCACCGCATTGATGCGGGAAGCGCGCAAACGAACCTGCGCCTGTGATTCCTCGCCGGAAATGTACAGCACGGTGTTGGCGTGCGTTGATGCTGTGTTGCCCTGTGTCGACACCGTGTTTGATGTGCCGCCCTGCGCCCGGCCCGACTGTTGGGCAGACCACTGACCTGCCCCTCGGAACGTACTGTCTCCCGCCACAACACGCGCGATATTGCCGGCCGTCTGCAACAGCAATGTCGACTTGCCGATACCCGGTTCGCCCGCTATCAGCGTCACTGAACCCGGCACCACGCCACCGCCGAGCACACGGTCGAATTCGGAAAACCCGGTACCGAGCCGCTCGACGCTTTCCGTGCCCACTTCGGTAATCGGACGGGCTGCAGATCTGGCGTTGTTGGCAACCGTAACCGACTGCGTGCGTGATGTTCGGCCGGGAGCGGCCGTGCGAGAGCCTGCCGCCGGCCGAGCCTCGTGAAATTCCTCGACCGTGCCCCACTGACCACACTCGGGGCAACGGCCGTACCACTTCGGCCCGTTCCAACCGCATTCGGAACATACGTACTGCACACTTGATTTCGCCATGGTCTCACCCTAACCCAAACACCAGCGGGCGGTAAATTTTTACCGTTCACAAGAGTTTCACGCGGCTTGCGTACAACGACTAAGATCACGGCCGCCTAGCGTCACGCGGCTGTGAGAGAATCGGGGCATGACTAATAGTGAGAACTCCTCGACCACGCAATCCCATGGCAAGTTGATTGCAGTGGTGGTTGCCGCAGCTGTTGTGATTATCCTGGCAGTGCTTTCGGCCTTTGTGTGGCCGGGTTGGGCCATCCAGAAGAATGATGGCACCTCCACTACCACCCAAAACAGCCAGCAGAAAACCGAATCATCCGAGCCGACCAAGCCGACCATCGACGCCACAGCTTTGCCGGATGATGCCAGTGAGCTGTTGAAGGCCATGCCGGACAGCGTGCTGAATTACGCGCGTACCAAGGCGGATGCCTCCACGACGTGGAATCCCGCGTCGCCGCTCGAGGAGTACACTCTGACCTACTCCACTGGTGATGCCGCCAAGGATGTCACGCTGGTCGCCGCGCAGTGGTCGTCGGCGGACAATGCCAAGACCCAGTACGATGCGTTGGTCGCTGCGCAGACCGGCGATGAGTCGGCATCCGGCAACGTCAAGGTTTCCGGCAACGTCACGGGCGCGTACGTGGTGAAGGCCGATGCCTCCAACAGCAAGAACGCCGTTGCCATCTGGCAGAACGATACCGTGGTCTTCCAAGCTACCGGCACCAAGGAAGCGGTCGATCGCTTCTACCAGAAGTTCCCGATGTAGTATCTAGTATCGGCTGTCAGCTGCTGCACAAACTTATGAACGTTGGGGCATCCACATTGCTGATGTGGATGCCCCAACTGCGTTCAGGGCATATGCGGACTATCGGCAACATACTGGTTCCCTCTGTCTGGCAACACGTGTACTATAGTGCGAGTTGCAACTTTTACGATTAATCGGAATGGAGGCTTCAGATGGGTTCTGTCATCAAGAAGCGCCGCAAGCGGATGAGCAAGAAGAAGCACCGCAAACTGCTGCGTAAGACCCGCCACCAGCGTAAGTAGTCTTACCTGCAATCAAGGCATTAGAAACCCCGTGATCGTTATGGTCGCAGGGTTTCTCTTTTGCTTGGCTCTTTGCCTTGTTCGGGCAACAGTAAAGCCCGCACCTGCGATGTGCAGATGCGGGCTTGGAAAAGCTTAGTGATGTGAGACGATCACTTGTTGGCGTTGGTCATCACGCGCGGGCCGTTCGGATCGCCGACGATGACCTTGTCGACCATGTTGAGGAACAGGCCGTGCTCCACCACGCCGACCGTGTTGATGAGGTCTTCGGCCAGTTCCTGCGGGTGATCGATGCGCTCCAGGTGCAGGTCCACCACGAAGTTGTTCTCGTCGGTGCGCACTTCCTTGCCGTCGGCGTCAAGACGAAGCACCGGCTTGTAGCCGCGGGCCTCGAACTTCTTGATGACATGGCCAGCACCGAACGGAATGACCTCGACCGGCAGCGGGAACTTGCCGATGGTGTCCACAACCTTGGACTCGTCCACGATCCACACGATCTGGTTGGAGTTGGTGGCCACGATCTTCTCCCACAGCAGAGCAGCGCCGCCGCCCTTGATGCCGTTGGAGTTCTTGTCGACTTCGTCGGCGCCGTCAATGGTCACGTCGATGTGGTCCACGTCGTCGATGTCCGCGATCTTGATGCCGTAGCTCTCGGCCTGGGCCTGCGTGCGGCGAGACGTGGTCACGCCAGTGAACTCAAGACCTTCCTCCTGATGACGGCGGCCGAGCTCGTCCACCAGGAACTTCACGGTCGAACCAGTGCCGAGGCCTGCGATCATGCCGTTTTCAACGAGCTTGGCGGCTTCGATGCCGGCCGCCTTCTTCAGCGCATCCTGCTGTGCCTTATCCATGGTTTCTCCTTTGCCATCCTTGCCTCCGCCGCACGGATCAACGGCGTGAAGCCTTATCTCCTATCCTAACGCGAATGAGCGATTGTGTGCCATCGTGTCCGATTGCAGTACATATTCGTGTGTTTGGGTGTTAGTGTCGTACGAATGGTGCGTTGGTGATGGTCAGGTTGCCGTCGCCGTCCACATAGCCTTCGATTTCGATGCTGCCTTTGATCGGCATCAGCTGCCCGTTGAAATACGGGCTCGTTTTCGGCGCGGGGGAGAAGGTCAGCGTACCGGATACCGTCAGCCCACTGGGCTTTACGGGGTGTACAGGTTGCGTTGATTGTACAGGTTGCGTTGATTGTGCCGCTAAGTGTGACGAAGACTTGGTCTCCGGCCTTGTGACATCCGTCGAATCCGTCGCCGCAGCTGGTTTGCACAAACTTGCCGCATCCGCTTTGCCGTCCAATACCAATTGCACGCCTGGAGGCACATCGGTGCCATGTGCGTATTCGGAGCCCAGCAGCGACTGCCAGCCTTCAATTGGTAGATAGCCGTTGCGCGCACCTGAACGGCAATCGCCCGCGTAGGTGCGTGCCAGTTCATCGACCAGCTCATTGCCCTCGTTGCCGGCGTGACCTTTGACCCATCGGAAATCTACCGGGCCGGGGCGTTGTGAGATTTCGCGGTCGATCGCCTGAATAAGCTCTTTGTTCTTCACAGGTTTTTTCTGTGAATTTTTCCAGCCGTTCTTCTTCCAGCCTTTGACCCACTTGGTCGAGCAATTGATGGCGTACTGCGAATCCGATTCGATGAGCAATGGCTCAGGGCCCGGATGCGCTCGCAAAGCTTCCAACACTGCGCACAGTTCGCCAATCTGGTTGGTGCCGTTGGTCGCGCCGCCGGCGTCGTAGCCGTGGTCGTCGTGCTTATGGCCGGGCTTGCCGCCGGCGTTCTGCTCATGATCGGCCCAGGCCCAGCCCATTGGCCCGTTTGGATTCCCTAATGCGGAACCGTCTGTGGATACTGTGATAGTCATGTTCTCCACCCTAACGCAAGCTGTGCAATCTCTTGCTGAAGTGGGGCTGCCCAGCGCGAGGCAAAACAACGTAGTGAAGAGTGTGAATAACATCACACCTATTGACTTTGCTTGAAAAACATGCCATCGCGCGCGTGAATAGGTGAGCGCTCACAAGAAAAACAAGACATTTCCTCTCTGCGGGTGAGGTCGGCAACAATGGCGCATCCGGTATCTGGAATGAGAATAAGGGACTGTACAAAACCAGTGACGGCAACGTCGAAATCCTCAAACCAGAGGCGGACGACACCTATCAGGAGCCGAACTGGGCGAATAAGTGCACTAACAAATATGGCAGCAGCATCAGCGGTAAATCATCCGGTCTCAACTTCGACGTATCGAATCCGGCTGACGGGGCGTCGGGCAAGCAGCCGACCTATTCCGGCAATATCGTACGCATCTCGAATGGCAGCGGTACGGCGAACCCGGATACCGACACCGCTCATCTTGAATGGCAGGGAAGTTTCACCATCGTCTATTACGGTGGCATGACTTACTGGACGCTGACCAATCCAGTACTGGATATTAAAGGATGGCAAGGGCACTATCACGGCCACGGCCGCATCCAAGGGCACCATGCTTATCGCAGACAACGCCAAAACCGTGGCACTCGGTTCAGGCGGCATGGCCTTGGCTTCCGGCCTGCCGCTCGGTCTTGGCTGGTTCATCCGACGCCGCTTAGGATTGGATGCCTCCGACATTCTGGACCGTAAGCTCGGCTTGAAGTAACGGCTGGTTCGGGTGTGATTACTGTCGTGTACGGATCATGACAACAGCGCGAAGGTCCTCATCGGTTTACGTCGATGAGGACCTTCGCGCGCATTAGGGGAGTCTGTTGCGGGTTGCGCTACGCGGGTCATGCTGCGCGGGCGTGCTATGCGAACAAACTACGCGAGCAAGTCGTTCAGTGCCTCGGCAATCGTCGGATGCGTGAACACCATATCGCGCAACGTGCTGGCCGGCGTGTCAAGATCCATCGCCAACTTGACGATATTGATCACCTCGTGCGACTCGACGGAAAGCATCATCGCACCCAGAATGCGGCCAGTATTGCGTTCCACAATCGCCTTCATCAGACCATCCGGTCGCCGCATTACCTGGGCCTTCGGCACAGCGGCCACCGGCAATCGCTTGACCACATAATCCAATCCAGCCGCCTTCGCCTCGCGCTCATTCAATCCCACGCGAGAGTAAGGCGTGGCGAGGAATGTGCTCGACGGCACATGCTTGCGGTCCTTCACCGTGTACGGACGGTCGGAACCATTGAGCTGCGACCACACCACGCGATAGTCGTCCAGTGAAATGTACGTGTGCTGCGGGCCGCCGTTCACATCGCCCAGAGCCCAAATGTCGGTTGCTGTGGTGCGCAGAAGCTCGTCGACTTTCACAGCACCGCGTTCGGTGAGCTCCACGCCAGCCGCCTCAAGATGCAGTCCCTCGACGTTCGGCGTACGTCCGGTGGCCACCAGTACCGCGTCGGTGGTCAGGCAGAATCGGGCTTCAGCCGGTTCGGCGAACCGCGGCTCGCCATCGTCTGATAGTTTCGTTTGAACGTGTGACATCGTGGCGTGATCGGTCGGGTTGCTAGTGGGGCTGGTGGTTGTTGCAGTGTCGGTGGTGCCGGTGGCGTCGGTGGCACCGGTGATATCGGTATGAGCGTTCCCGGTGCCGGCGGGGGTGGAATCGCAAGCTTGCGATGCGCCGCGAGTCATACCCTTCACCGCAACGGACAACCTGACGCCGCCGTCAGCAGCAGGCGCGATGGCCTTGGTATCCGCGTTGAACAGGAACTTGACGCCCTGCGCTTCCAACTGTGCGCGAATCGCGGCCGCCACATCCGCATCCTCGCGCGGCAGGAACTCGGCATTGTGCTGCAGCACGGTAACCGCCGTGCCGAAATCGGCAAACATCGAGGCAAACTCAAGTCCAATGAATCCTGAACCGATAATCACCAGTCGCTGCGGCATATCGTCGAGATCCATCAGTCCAGTGCTGGTGTAGACGCCGGGCGTAGTGCGGATACCGGGAATATCCGGAATGCGCGGCGTGGCACCGGTATTGATGAAGATCTTGCTGGCGGTCACGGCGACCGGGCCCTCAGCGGTGGCGATTTCCACGCTATGAGGGCCGGTGAAGTAAGCGCGGCCGGTGATTACGGTGATGTTGTCTTGGTCGGCGAGCTTGTGATAGTTCTTGTCGCGCAGCGTCGAAATGACGCGGCGCTTCTCCTTGATAGCAGCCTCGAACGCTGCTTCGCGGGTTTCGGGAGTACTGTTCGCGCCATCCCGCCGCGCCTGTTCGGCGGACAAAATCAGTGACTTGGACGGCAAGCATCCGATATTGATGCAGGTGCCGCCGTACATGTTGGCGCTTGCCTCGGCGACGACGACCTTGCGGCCGGCTGCGCTGAGCTTGGCGGCCAAGGTTTTGCCGCCCTTGCCGAATCCGATGATCAGGGCGTCGGTGGTGATAGTGGGGGAGGTGCTGGGTGTGCTGGCGGCATTGGGTGTGCTGGTGGACATGGTCACTTCCTTACATATTCGAGTGATAAGAGTGCGTTGTGCTGATACGTCGTGCGCCGTGCTGATGTGTTGTGTGCCGTGCGGCGTCTGTTTTCTTCTTTGACTGCCGAAGCGTTATCGACTGATGCTGTCTGAGGGAAGCGCGCGGGATTATTAGCCTTTGCGCTCGCTGAATATCTGTTCGGTGATGTCGTGGATGGTGGTGTGTTCGAGTTGTTCGAGGCAAGTGCGGTTGAGACCGGCATAGATGTCATCCATCACTGCGCCCATTGAAGATGACACCAAGCAATCCTCGTGTACGTCGCCCGGTGTCCAGTTCACTTCCACAAAAGTGGTGCCGGTGGCTTCCGCTACCGCGCGCAAAGTGATTTCGGCGGCGGGCCGGGCCAGAGCGTACCCGCCTTCAGCACCCTCTTTAGTGGCGATGAGTCCGGCTGAGGCGAGCAGTCGCATTACTTTGCGCACGCGCGCCGCATTGGTACATATGTTCTCGGCCAGGATCTGACTGGGCAGGTGTGTGGCGCGATGGTCAAGGTAGACCAATGCGTGCACTGCCAGTGAATAGTCGCCGTTCATGAAACGACCTCCTTATCGAGTTGATACTGTAACTATGGTATGTACAGTTAAGGTACTGTAACCATATCAGATACAGTTAGTTTGTCAAATCGGGGGTTGGAGAGGTGGATAACTATGTGTATAAGTGAGGTTGTCCACATAGTTATCCACAACAAATGTGCGTAAGTGAAGCTAGGACCACATACCTCGGATCGGCTTCCGTTTCCGCACCCACTACCCATATGGTGGTGTCATGAACAGCATGACCGACGGCATCACCAACTATGGAGCTCTGCCAGGCTCTATGTATGATCCGCCTCCGGAGGAATCGGAGGCAGATTTTGCTCCGCCCGAATTCGCGGGGTCGTTTTCTGCTGATTCGAAATACCCGACTTCTCGCGACTCGTCATCGCCGAACAGTGGTGCACATGATTCTGCAGCGGCACCGACCATGAGCGAAAGCCTCGCCCAGCGCAAACGCGACATGGTCGCACGCTGCACCGAGGAAGCAAAACGGGCTGGCAAGAAGCTACTTTTCGGCATGACCACTTCCCTCGCTCTGCAATCCGTACCGATTCCCGCCGATTGCGACCTCGACTCGGCCAAGCTGCACGCTGTATCCAGCGTTAAGAGCAAGCGGTTTCGTACACGCCATGCACCACTGCAAACGCATATTTGGAAACATGCGGCTAAAGCCGCCAATGTGGAAATGAACCAACACGTGTTTGCGCTGGACCTGTTTCACGTATGGGCCCAACTTGCCCCGTATGTTTCTTTTGAGTCCCTGATTGTGCTCGGGGATGCCGTTATCACTGCTACGAGCAAACAGCCAGTATTGGCTAAGGATCGTGATGCTGCTGCGATCTATCAGGATTTGGTGGAGTTCGTGGAGCAGTTTACCCGATTTAGAGGGCGCCCGTCCTGCGTTCGAGCATTGCCCCTGATATCACCTGGTGCTGATTCGCCCAAAGAATCAGAAGAACGACTCTCTCTGGTAGCGCATGGGATTCCACAGCCGGTTGCGAACTATGTGGTGCCGGACGCGGCTTTTGCATCTGGAGCTCCCATAACGTTGGACTTAGCGTGGCCGGAGTTCAAGGTCGCTGTTGAATATGATGGCGATCATCATCGTACGAGTAAGACTCAATGGCGCCGTGACCAAGAGAAAAGGGGTGTGCTGGTCGGGCGGAGATGGCTGGTCTTCGTCGCCACGGCGGCAAGTATCGCTAACGAGGACGCTCGTGCTGAATTCGCTTTCAACGTGGCGAGGGCGCTTGCTTCGCGCGGTGCCGTATTCGAGTTTCATGTAGTTGCCATGTCTCTTGAAGAGTTGGCGCAGAGCCTGCTGTGACCATAATGTCCGAAACGGACTGATGTAAAGGCAATATTTGTACGACCTGTTGTTGTGGTGTGTGCTTGATATTGCATGCCGTTCGATTGCGATGCCTCGTAGTGATGGATTTCGTGAATGACTAGTGTTCGATTGTGGAGGGAAATGTGTCATAGTGGTCGATTGGGGGGTGTTGTCGGTGCATTGGGCGTGGATTTGCGTCAATGGGTGTGGGACGCTACGCGTGTTTTGCCGATTTTTACGTGGCGTCCCACGGCCCCTCGGGTAATGGCTGTGACGGGTGTGGCAGGAATGGCGTCTTTCCGGGGTTTCCAGTTTGAGTGTGTGGGATGGGGGAAATGTAAAACGATTGACTTAGCTGTTGTCCCACGCTTTTGTGGGATGGCAACTCTGGAATGGGCAAATTCGTCGTGGCGTCCCACAACGATGTTAAAACTCGACCATGATGCAAGCCGACCGAACGCTTCGGTGGTCATCTGGCCGCTGTGACCCCACAATGATGATGTGAAACTCGGTCATAATGTAGGTAGTCGAACGTTTCGCGGTCATCTGGCCGTCCTGCCCTGCAGTGATGTTGAGAAAATGCGGTCATGGTGCATGAGGAGAACCGTTGACCTGTGTGTTTCAGTGGTCGCGAACTGCATATGCGCTAAAAAATAAGGCTCTGCAGTGGATTGTATGAATCCAATGCAGAGCCTTATTAGTTGCGGTGAACGCGACTAACGCAGCGATTTCACTCGCTCAGGGCCTTGTCGACCACGACGGTGGCCTCGTCGAGCACCTTGTCCAGAGCCTCGGGGGAGACGAAGGACTCGGCGTACACCTTGTAGATGTTCTCGGTGCCGGAGGGGCGGGCGGCGAACCAGTTGTCCTTGGTGGTGACCTTCAGGCCGCCGATCTTGGCGTGGTTGCCCGGTGCCTCGGTCAGCTTGGCGGTGATGTCTTCGCCAGCCAGCTGCGTGGCGGCCACATCATCACCGGTCAGCTTGGCGAACTTGACCTTCTGCTCCAGCGTGGTCGGGGTGTCGACGCGCTTGTACCAAGACTCGCCGAAGCGCTCGACCTGCTCCTGGTGAAGCTGGGCCGGGTTCTTGCCGGTCTTGGCGGTGATCTCGGCGGCCAGCAGGTCGGGGATCAGACCATCCTTATCGGTGGTCCACACGCGGCCGTCCTTGCGCAGGAAGCTCATGCCGGAGCTCTCCTCGCCGCCGAAGGCGACTTCGCCGCTGAACAGCGGGTCCACGAACCACTTGAAGCCCACCGGCACTTCGATGACCTTCGCGTTGATCGATGCGGCCACGCGGTCGATCAGGGAAGAGGAGACCAGCGTCTTGCCTACGGCTGCGCCCTCAGGCCAGCCCGGACGGTTGCCGCCGAACAGGTACTCCACGCACACGGCGATGTAGTGGTTCGGGTTCATCACGCCCCAGTTCGGGCAGACGATGCCGTGACGGTCGGCGTCCGGGTCGGTGCCGCCGACCAGATCGTACTTGTCCCAAGCGCCGGCGTTGAGCTCGTCGACCAGGCCCTTCATGGCGTACGGGGAAGACGGATCCATGCGGATCTTGCCGTCGTGGTCGATGGTCATGAAGCGCCAGGTCGGGTCGACCTCAGGACGCACCACGCCGATGTTCAGGCCGTACTTCTCGTTGATGAGCGGCCAGTAGTTCACGGAAGCGCCGCCGAGCGGATCGATGCCCAGACGCACGCCGGAGTTGCGGATCACGTCGAAGTCGATGACGTTCTCCAGGTCGTCCACGTAGTGCTCGCGGAAGTCGAAGCCCTCGACGTACTCGGACTTGATGGCCTCCTCGTAGGGCACACGTTTGATGGACTTGAAGTCGCCGAGCAGCTCGTTGGCGCGAGCGGCGATGGCGTTGGTGGTCTCGGCCGGGGCTGGGCCGCCGGTGACGGGGTCATACTTGAAGCCACCGTCGGTGGGCGGGTTGTGGGACGGCGTGACGACGATGCCGTCGGCGAGGCCCTCGCCCTCGAAGCGCTGGGTGCCGTCGGCCGCACGGTTGTGGATCAGGATGGCCTGGGAGACCACCGGGGTGGGCACGAAGTCGTCACGGGAGTCGACGCGCACGTGCACGCCGTTGGCGACGAGCACCTCGATGGCGGTCTTCTTGGCCGGGCCGGACAGCGCGTGGGTGTCGGAGCCGAGGTACAGCGGGCCGGTGACGCCGGCCTTCTTGCGGTATTCGGCGATGGCCTGGGAGATGGCGATGATGTGGGCCTCGTTGAACGAGGTCTTCAGGGACGATCCGCGGTGACCGGAGGTGCCGAAGATGACACGCTGCTCGGGGACTTCGGGATCGGGGACGAGGTCATAGTACTTGCCGATAACCTCATCGACATTAATCAGATCTGCTGGGGTGGCGGGCTGACCCGCATTGTTTGCTACCATGCTCCCTATTCTGCCACGTTTTTCGCCACTTTGGGTACTCTTATGTTAAGAGTTGTCAACTTTTGTGCGAATCGTGTGCCGGTTGTCTAGCGCTTGGTCATTTCCTTCTCGATTTCCTCCAGCGACTTGCCCTTGGTCTCGGGCACCAAGCGCAGCACGAACGGGATGGACAGGGCCGAGAACACGCCGAAAATCGCGAACGGGCCGCCCACATTGTTGCCGAACGCATCGAGCAGCACGAGGAAGAACTGGGAGACGATGAAGTTGCCCAGCCAGTTCGCCGCCGAGCCGAAGGAGGAGCCGATGCCGCGCACGCTCAGCGGGAAGATCTCGCCGATGAGCACCCAGGCAATCGGGCCCCACGAGACCGCAAAGCCGAGGATATAGAAAGCGATGAGAATCATCGTCGGCACGGCCAGCACGGCCACGTCGCCCACGAAGTTCATCACGGCGAGCACTGCGAGCGAAACGGTCATCACGATGGAACCGAAGATCAGCATGCCCTTGCGTGGGAAACGATCCATGATAAGCGTGGCCACGATGGTGCTCACGAAGTTCACCACGCCGATGCCCACCGACACCCAGATTGCGTCGCCTTCAGGGAAGCCGAAGCCCTTGATGAACACCTGCGGCAGGAAGTAGATCACCGAGTTGATGCCCACGAGCTGCTGGAACAGCATGATGCCAACGGCGGCCACCAGCGCCGGACGAGCGATACGGAACAGTTCGCGCACGCCACCCTTGGTGTCCTGTGCGGCCACGGCCTTGATTTCGTCCAGCTCAATCTGCGCCTGGGTTTGATCCACGTCCTTGCGAATCAGCGTAAGCACTTTGAAGGCGTTGCGGGTGTCGCCCTTGTTCACCAGATAACGCGGGGATTCGGGCAGCAGCAGGCCGCCGAGCAGCAACAAGGCGGCCGGCACCAGCGCCGAACCGAGCATCCAGCGCCAGTCGCGGATGCCGAAGAGGTTGTAGTTCAGGAATCCGAGGTTGGAGGCGTAGGCCAGCAGAATGCCGAAGGTGACCATGAGCTGGAAGAGCGTGGACAGCGAGCCGCGACGCTCCTTCGGCGCCAGTTCGGCCAAGTACGCCGGGGTCAGGGCGGAAGCCGCGCCGACCGCGAGGCCCAGGATGATGCGGGCGCACACCATCATCGCGAATCCGGTGGAGGAGGCGCACAGGCCTGAGCCGAGCAGGAACAGCAGTGCGGAGACGATGAGCAGCTTCTTGCGGCCGAACCGGTCAGACAGCGCGCCGATCGACAACGCACCTGCGCACGAGCCGATCAGCACCGAGGAGGTGGTGAAGCCGGTCTGGGAGACGCTCAGGCCGAAGTCCGATTCGATAAGCGGGGAGGCACCGGAGATAATGCCGGTGTCGAAACCGAACAGCATGCCGCCGAGCGCGCCGAAGGTGAAGATGAATGCGCTGTTGAGCGGGAAGCGCGTGGAGAAGCCGCGTGATTCGGCGGCTTCGAGGTCCTCGATTGCGTTAGCTGCCGCGTTTGTGGCCGCGTCCGCCACCCCGGCCATGCTGGTTTCGATGGTTCCGGTGGTTTCGATTGCGTGGGCCGCCGCGCCGGTTGCGCTGGTTTCCTGCGCCGCGGATGCCGTCTGCTTCGATACGGGTGATGCCGTTGTCGTCGTCATTGCCTTGTCCTTTCGCCGTTGACGGGTCGCGCCTGCCGCGTGGCCCCTCTGCCGCATGCAAGGTCAGGCTTCGATTGCCTGAAGTCGCCCGAAAACAAAAAAAGACCTGGAACAACGTGGAATTCGCATATTACGATACGCAAATTCCACGTCACTCCAGGTCTTGCCTCATTTTGAGTAACAACCCTGCTACG
Source organism: Bifidobacterium sp. 2450 (assembly GCF_041900695.1). Classification (NCBI taxonomy): domain Bacteria; kingdom Bacillati; phylum Actinomycetota; class Actinomycetes; order Bifidobacteriales; family Bifidobacteriaceae; genus Bifidobacterium; species Bifidobacterium sp. 2450. Next base: position 105,568 of record NZ_JBHEEA010000004.1, on the reverse strand, counting down.
CAACGTGTGTGAAAGATAGAATACGACTTTCTCGGTCGCGACACTCCGGATAGGCGGTGAAAAACGATGATTTTTGACAACGATTGCAGGATTCTGCATGGTGGAATGAAGTCGGAATGGGCGCTGCGGCAAATACGGAGAACGGGTGCGGCGGAACACCATAGCGGAACGCTATCGCGGAGCACCGTAGCGCATAGTTGCCGTTTCGCGATGCTTTGCCGGCATTGCCGTGCTTTTGGAGCACCCAGCGCCGATAATGGAACACAGTGGCATACGGCAGCAAGGAGGAACCGTGGCGAACGCATCGAACGCAACGCCTGCAGTGATTGCGGCGTGCATCGTTGATGCCGTCGGCGGCTCCGCGAACATTACCAACCTGACCCATTGCGCCACGCGACTGCACTTCGAACTGGACGACGCCGGCCGGGTCAGCCAGCACGGTCTCGAATCCATCCCCGGAGTCCTCGGCGCATTCCCGCGAACCGGCAATCGTTATCAGGTCATCATCGGCGGAGCGGTCGCCTCGGTGTACGAGCAGATCGTTCGGATGCAGGCAGCGCGATTGACTCCGGCAACGCAATTACCATCGGCGGCGTCGCGGCCAACGCAGTCCGCGCAATCCACTCAGTCCGCGCAATCCACTCAGTCCGCGCAACTTACGCAGCCAACGCAACCTACGCAGCCCGCGCCGAACCTTTCCGACAACGTCGCACCATTGCGCGATACCGCCACCGACACTGAGCAGAGTCACGGCCCAACCAATACATCCCGTCACTTCATGCCTCGTACCATCCGCGAGTGGGGCGGTACCGCCCGTGCCCGGGCTGCCGCGTTTTTCGACTACCTGTCCGACTCGTTCCGCCCGATTCTGGGCATGCTACTCGGTGCCTCGCTGGTCATCGCCATCGTCAACGTGTTCGTTGCACTCGGCATTGTGCCTGATGGCGAGACGTCCACCGGTTGGATACTACTCAAGGCGATTTGGGAGGGTGTGTTCACCGTTCTGCCGATTATGATCGCTTACAATGCGGCCAAGAAACTGGACGTCGACCCTTGGCTCGGCGGTGCGATTATGGCCGCGCTTATGACCCCGCAGTTTACTGGCGTGATGTCCGGAATGTCCGGGACGTCCGTATCCAGCGCTCTCTCCGGGGCGATTCAATGCTCGGCCACCGCCACATTCGGCACCGAAACCTGCACCGTGTCGGCCTTCGGCATACCGATTCAACTCAACGACTACAGCGGCAACGTCTTCGTACCGTTGCTCATGGCCGCCGTGCTCGCCGTGGTCTACCACGGGCTGAAGCGCGTCATTCCCGACAGCGTGCAGCTGGTGTTCGTGCCGTTCCTCTCACTGGTCGTCGTCTTCGCGCTCACCATACTGGTCATCGGGCCTCTGGGAATATGGCTCGGCAGCGGGCTGGGCACGGCCACGGCATGGCTTAACGCGCACGTGCCGTTCCTGTTCGCGCTCGTCATCCCGATACTCTACCCGTTCCTCGTGCCGCTCGGCCTGCACTGGCCGCTGAACGCCCTGATGCTGATGAACATTCAGACGCTCGGCTACGACTTCGTCCAAGGTCCGATGGGTGTATGGAACTTTGCCTGCTTCGGTGCCACCGCCGGCGTACTCGTGCTGGCCGTACGCGGCAAGGATTCGGCTATGCGGCAGACCGCGGTGGGGGCGTTGCTCGCGGGATTGCTGGGTGGTGTTTCGGAACTGAGCCTGTACGGCATCCATCTGCATCACCGTCGCGTCTACCGCTGGCTGCTCGCCGGCTGCGCGGCCGGCGGCGTGACCAGCGCGGTGCTCGGCTGGCTGTTCCCGTCCGTGCTGCCATCCGGCCAGATGGTCCGGGGCGTCACGACTACGGCATTCGCCTTCTCCTCGTTGCTGACGATTCCGGTGTTCGATCGGATGTGGGTGTACGCGCTGTCCATCGCCGTTGCGTTTGTAATGGCGATGGTGTTGACAGTGCTGTTCGGGTACCGCACGCCGTCGCGCGCCACCAAGACGCAGATGGTCTCGGCAGACGAGAACGCACGCCCGCAGGATATGGCGAGGGGGATTGACACGACCGTGTCGGATGTGGAGTCTGCGGAAGATTCTCCATCGCGGGCTGCCCCTGATCGGGCTCTTGACTCCAACGCCATCTTGTCGCCGGTCGCCGGCCGGCTGGTGAATCTGGAAGCGACTGGCGATCCGGTGTTCGCCTCCCGCGCGCTGGGGGAGGGTGTAGGCGTCGTGTCGGAGACGACCGGTGAGACAGCCGTGCTCGCACCGGTCAGTGGCACGCTGAAAACCGTGGCCCGAACCGGCCATGCCTTCGGCATTAAAACCGATGGCGGCATCGAAGTGCTGGTTCATATCGGCATTGACACCGCCGATATGGATGGCGAAGGATTCGCCGTGGTCGTGGCTAAAGGCGAGCGGATCGCGGCGGGAGAGCCACTGGCCACCGTGGATTTCAGCAAAGTTGCGGCGGCCGGGCACAGCGTTGTGGTGGTGGTGACGGTGGTCAACGCCGCTGAACTGACCGTGGTCACGCCGTTGATCGGCGACGGTAGCGGCGACAACAACGGCGGCAACGGCGGTGACTGCAAAACCGTATCAGCCGGTAGCCCGATCATCGATGTGGAACAATGACGTTGCGAAAGGATGCCATGGAAATACTGCGAGTGTTCAACAACAACGTCGTGCTCGCCAAAGACGGCGACGGCGGTGAAGTTATTCTCACCGGCCGTGGACTGGGGTTCCAGGCCAAGCCGGGGCATGCGGTCGACGAGTCGAAAGTCGTGCGCACCTTCGTACCGGCGGACGGACGTGACCCGGACCATCTGGCGCAGATGCTGGCGGACATTCCGCCCGAAATCATCCGCGTGGTCGTCGAATCCATGCAGGAAGCCGGACTGGGGGAGCGCGAGACCGGCAGCACCACGCTGGTCATGGCCCTATCGGACCACGTGGCGAATGCGGTGGAGCGGGTGCGGCGCGGCATCGACATTACCTACCCATTACTCGGCGAGGTGAGCAACCTGTACCCGCAGGAATACGCGCAGGGGCGTGCGATGCTCGCATCGCTCAATGCGCGGCTCGACGTCACGCTGCCGGACGGCGAGGCCACCGCGCTTGCCATGCATCTGGTCAACGCCGGCTTCGCCACTGGCGACCTGTCCTATACGTATACGATGACGGGCGTGATCCAGCAACTGCTTGACATTATCGACCACAGCTACGGCATCACGTTGGACCGCAGTTCCGTGAATGTGGGCAGGTTCATCACCCATCTGCGTTACCTGTTCGTACGCATCCACCAGCACCAGCAACTGACGGATGAGCCGGCACCGGTGATGAAGGTGATTCGTGAGTCCTACCCCGCTGCGCTGCGATGCGCGCGAACCATCGCCTCTCTGCTCGAACTGCGCCTCGACACGGATATCAGCGACGACGAAACCGCCTATCTGGCAATGCACGTCGCCCGAGTCACCGGCCACGCATCGTAGCGGATCAGCGAATCGGCTCGAGCGTGCCGGTCATTTCGGCGAAATCCGAGGTGGCGTTTGAGGCAGCGGCCTGCGCAGTCTTTTCCAGCGCGGAGGCGTCGGGTACGCGCACGATCAGCGCGCGATGATCCACTGAGAAACGAATATGTTTGGTTTCCGGTAGCATGTCGCCGTCCACCTGCGCTTTGGCCGGCTTTTCCAATGTGATTTCGGCACTGACGCCCTGAACCTGTTCGATGGTCGAGTTCGTGGACAGCGGATTCTGTTCGGGCTTGCCGATAATCGTCTGATGCACCACGTCGCCGAACAGATTGGCCCAGCCAAGGATGCCGCCGGTGGTGTCGATGATTTCGAAGTCCAGCAGACCATCGTCATAGGATGCCGCCGGCATCAGCGAGAACATGGGAATCTGGCCGCAGTTGCCGGCCATTACCGTACGGAAATCGAGACGCTTGATGGTGTGAGTCGAGCCGTCGGCGCTGGTGACGGTCAGATCGCCGCGGAACTTCGGCGCGAACAGGTTCTTCACGCCGCCCACGAAGTAGGCGAGCCAGCTGATATTCGCTTTAAGCTCCGGATCGGTGTCGTCGATCATGGCCGCATCGAATCCGATGCCGGCGATGATCAGGAAGGCATGGCCGTGATCGTCTTCCGGATGATCGAGCAAAGTAAGACGACCCATATCCACCAAGCGGGAGCCGTGGGAGGTGGCCACGGTCAGTGCGGCGTCGATATCGTCCACGGGGATGCCCATATTGCGGGCAAACAGGTTGCCGGTGCCGATGGGGATAATGCCCAGCGCATGGCCGGTGCCGGAGACGGCGCTCGCCACCGTGCGCACTGTGCCGTCGCCGCCGACCGCAATCACCACGTCGGCGCCGTCCTCCAGTGCCTCCAGCGCGCAAACCCTGCCGTCCTTATCAAGCTGAGTGTCGTAGAAACGGATGCGGTTCAAGCCTTTGGCGCGGCAAAACTCCTGGATATGAAGCTTGTGCGAAGTGGCCTGCGGCTTGGACGGGTTTACGACGAACGCATACTGCACTTCGTCATCACGGCGCTTCTCCAGCGTCTGAGCCAGTCTGCGGCGGCGTTGCGCGCGCAAGGCAATGACAATGACGGCAATGAGTACCGCGACAATAACAATCGCGGCAACGACGAGAAACACGGTGAGCGCAGGTTGGGGCATGATTCCTATTGTTAGCGTGAATCGCGGGAACTTCGACATTTTCGACCCATACATGAACAGTTCCTGCACGCAAAAGCCCCGTTACATGCGATTATGATTCAATTGCGTCTCATCTGCCGAAATTCGTCAGTCGGCTCGTCCATCGACTTTTCCGGGGCTTCCTCAGGACTCCCCCCCCACATTCGGCCATTGTCAGTGTCTGCTTACGCGGCTAGTCTGGTGCCCATGCTTGATATTCAATTCATCCGTGAACACACCGATATCGTCAAGGAATCCCAGCGCAAGCGCGGCGAGTCCGTGGAACTCGTCGACGAAGTGCTCTCCTCCGACACCGCACGTCGTGAGGCGCTGAAGGCCTTCGAAGAGGCTCGCGCCCAGCAGAAGGAAATCGGCAAGAAAGTCGCCTCCGCCCCGGCGGACGAGAAGGCCAAGCTCATCGCCGAAACCAAGGAACTGTCCCAGAAGGTCTCCGAATACAAGTCCAAGGCCGATTCCGCAGCCGAGGAATACACCACCGCCATGTGGAAGCTCTCCAACATCGTGGAGCCCGAAGCTCCCGAAGGCGGCGAGGATGACTACGTGGTCGTCAAGAAGGTTGGCCAGATTCACGACTTCGCGGCCGAAGGCTTCGAGCCCAAGGACCACCTGACCCTCGGCACCGGCGTGGCCGGCATCGACATGCGCCGCGGCGTCAAGGTCGGCGGCTCCCGCTTCTACTTCCTGCGTGGCCAGGTGGCCCGTATGCAGATTGCCATGCTCACCATGGCCGTGGACCAGGCCGAAGAGCACGGCTTCACGCTGGCCATCACCCCGACGCTCGTGCGCCCCGAGGTCATGCGCGGCACCGGCTTCCTGAACTCCCACGCCGACGAGATCTACCGTCTGCGCGAGCCCGATGACCAGTACCTGGTCGGCACTTCCGAAGTGGCGCTCGCCGGCATGCACGAGAACGAGATCCTCGACCTCGGCAGCGGCCCGCTGCGCTACTGCGGTTGGTCCTCCTGCTACCGCCGCGAGGCCGGTGCCGCAGGCAAGGATACTTCCGGCATCATCCGCGTCCACCAGTTCGACAAGGTGGAGATGTTCGTTTACGCCAAGCAGGAGGACTCCTACAAGGAGCACGAGCACCTGCTGGCCATGGAGCAGGAGATGCTCGCCAAAGTCGAGGTGCCCTACCGCATCATCGATACCGCCGCCGGCGACCTCGGTTCCTCCGCCGCCCGTAAGTTCGACTGCGAGGCTTGGGTGCCGACCCAGGGCCGCTACCGCGAGCTCACCTCCACCTCGAACTGCACCGAGTACCAGGCTCGCCGCCTGAACATCCGCGAGCGTATGGAAGACGGCGGCACCCGCCCGGTCTCCACCCTGAACGGCACGCTGGCCACCACCCGTTGGCTGGTCGCCATCATGGAGAACCACCAGCAGAAGGACGGCTCCATCGAGATCCCGAAGGCCATGCGCGCCTACATGGGCGGCAAGGAAGTTATCGAGCCCACCAAGTGGGAGGCCTGATTTCCGGTCGGCCTGCCGTGACCGCCATAAGCGGTATTCGAGGGGTGCCGATAACATGGTTCCCGTGCTTCGAGCACCCCTATGGGTAGATGTCCGAGCGGTCTAAGGAGACGGTCTTGAAAACCGTTGAGGCCTAGCCTCCGCGAGTTCGAATCTCGCTCTACCCGCATCAGGGCCACCGTGTTCCACGGTGGCCCTTTTTCTATCCTTCTGATAGAGCTGGCCCCCCTGCGCGACTGCCGTCGTGTCCTCGATTCTCAACGGCGAGGCTCACCATCGGGGCGAGAAAAAGAAGTTTTTTTGCTGTCATATATCGAGCTTCCTCCGCGTCCCCTCCCTGCCAGCCCCGCCCCACCACACACCTCAAACGGACTCCACGACTATGAGGAAATCAACCATTAATATTGGGGCGGTTGTTTTTAACGATGCCGTAACAGCACGATCGTGAGCCGTATACCCGGATCCTCCACAATACACAGTATCCAATGCGAACGCAGCGCGAACGGCGCCGCGCGATGCAGGCAATACGAATGGCATGGGAGGTACGATGTCGCAGCTTGCAAGTTTGCTTGACGATCCCACCACTGTGGTGAGTCTGGACACGTTCAGCGGTCTGAAGAAAGGCGATCCTGCACCGTTCTGGCTGTTCCAGGGCGTGTGCGGCGCATGGGGCATCAACTACGAGCGCGCCGAACTGAACCTCATCACCGTGTCCGAAAACGCGACCTTCGTGCTGCTGCTCGACGGCAAGCCCGAAGGCGTGGTGCGTGTCTCCCAGCCCGGATACGTCGGCGGCCCGGAGGCGGTCGCCTCGGAGATCAGCTGGCTCAACGCCCTGCACGACATCGACGGCATCAGTCTGATCAACCCGGTACCCACCGTGCGCGGCACCTTCGTCACCAAGATCCACGACCGCAATGAGGTCGGCTGGACGGTGATCTCCACGAAATTCGTCGACGGCACCGTGCTGGAGGATCTCGACAACCCGGCCCCCTACTATGTGACGATCGGCGAATGGGCCGCGAAATTCCATCAGCAGTCGCGCACGTGGAAACCGCCGTACGGGTTCACGCGCTTCAATTGGGACCTGTCGAACATGGTCGGTCCTTCGCCGCGCTGGGGACGCTGGGAGACCGCGCCGCTGAGCGACAGCGACAAGGAACTGTGCAACAAGGCGCTGTGGAAGGCGATGGACGTGGTGATGAAGGTGCCGCGCACCCAGCAGACCTGGGGACTGATCCACGCCGACCTGCGCCCGTCCAACGTGATCAAGGGACCCGACGGCAAGCTCACCATCATCGACTTCGACGACGCCGGATACAGCTGGTACCTCTACGATTACGCGTCCTCGCTGAGCTTCATCGAACATGAGCCGTACGCTCCGGATCTGGCCAAGGCGTGGGTCGAAGGCTACCAGAACGTGGCCGGCGAATTCACCGGCGACGAGCTGAAGATGATGAGCGCGTTGTCGATGATCCGCCGCCTGCAGATGCTCGGCTGGACCACCAACCACCGCGCCGACGCGCTGCCAGACGGCATGGCGGCCGAGGAGGCTCCCGGTTCCGTGATGTGCGCCGCGCGCTATCTCGCCGACCCGCTGTGGCTGCTGCACTGATCCGTCGGCGGCATGACGCGGCGCACGCGGCGGTCGCCCGGTACCTTGCGAATTGTCATAACTGAACATCGTCAACATCACTATCCCAAATCCCAATAATCACACCCCAATCCCAAACGCAACATCCGCAAAACACCGTAGAGAGGAAGGCGGTCATCATGTCTGCGACAACAACAACGGCAACAGGCCGAGGCCTGAGCAGCGTAACCTACGTCAAAACCGGCGAGGACTACTTCAAGAAGCGCCAGCTCAAACGCACCGCGGGCGCATTCGGCCTGTGGGCCATCGGTATCTCGGCCGTCATCTCCGGCGACTTCTCCGGCTGGAACGGCGGCATCGCCCAAGCCGGCTGGGGCGGCATGCTCGTCGCCGCGATCGTCGTGTACGTGATGTACGTGCTGATGCTCAACTCCATCTCCGAAATGGCCTCCGCCATGCCGCACACCGGCGGCGCCTACTCCTTCGCCCGTGCGGCCATGGGCCCGTGGGGCGGCTTCTTCACCGGACTGGCCGAAACCATTGAATACGTGATGACCGCCGCGACCATCGTCTACTTCTCGTCCGCTTACGCCGACGCGATCCTGACGGACCTGACCGGATTCTCGCTTGACGATGCCGGACTGCAATGGGTGTGGTGGCTCGGCCTGTATGCGATCTTCGTGGTCGTCAACTGGCTGGGCGCCGAAACCTCGTTCCGCTTCGCCGAAGTCGTGTCGATCGCGGCGCTCGCCATCGTGGCGCTGTTCGGCATCGGTGCGGTCGTCACCGGCAAGGCCGATTTCTCGACGCTGCTCAACATCGCCCCGACCTCGGGCGGTTCCAGCTTCCTGCCGTTCGGCGCGGGCGCGATTTTCTTCGCCATGCCGTTCGCCATGTGGCTGTTCCTCGGCATCGAACAGCTGCCGCTGGCCGCCGAGGAAGTGCGCGAGCCCGAGAAGAACATCCCCAAGTCCTCCCGCCTGTGCATTTTCACGCTGGGCATCTCCGCGCTGATCATCGTGTTCCTCAACCCGACCGTGGTCGGTTCCGCGGCGCTGGCCGGCTCCGACGAGCCGCTGCTCGACGGCTACCGCGCCATCCTGCCCGGCAACCTCGCCGCCGTGCTTTCCGCATTCGCATTGATCGGCCTGCTCGCCTCCATCCAGGGCATCATGTTTGCCTACGGACGCAACCTCTACTCGCTGTCTCGCGCGGGCTACTACCCGGCGTTCCTGTCTCTGACCGGCAAGAAGAAGACGCCGTACTGGGGTCTGATCGTCGGTGCCGTGATCGGTTTCGCTGCACTGTTCGTGATCGCCTACGGCGGTAACGGCGCGGGTTCCGTGGTGCTGAACATCGCCGTGTGGGGCGCCGTGCTGGCCTACCTGCTGCAGATGGTCTCGTACGTGCTGCTCAAGAAGAACCTGCCCGACATCAAGCGTCCGTTCATCTCGCGCTTCGGCACTCCGGGCGCGGTGATCGCCGGCCGGCTCGCCTTCGCGATCTTCGTGGCCGTGCTGCTCAACCCCGACTACCGTCTGGCCGTGTACGTGATGGTCGCCATCTACGTGCTCGCCACGATCTTCTTCGCGCTCTACGGCCGCAAGCACCTCGTGCTCTCCCCCGACGGGCGCTCTCGTTAACGGCGACTGCCGCCGGCCGGTGTCAGTCGCCGGCGGCAGTCACTGCAGTCAGTCGCCGTAGTCAGTCGCGGCGGCTACGAATCAGAACGGTGGTTCCGATCACGATGAACGCCAATGCCACGATCAGCAAACCGGTGACGTCGCTGCCGGTGGCCGACAACGGTGTGGACTTGCCTGTTCCGGCGTCGGCCTTGTCCGAGCCATCACCCGAGCCGTCATCCGGATTCGGCGACGGATCAGGATTCGGTGACGGATCAGGGTCGCCGGTGCTGATGGTCACGGTGGCGGTGGAGCCTTCGAGCGACAGCGGCACCGTGGCCGAGCCGTCATCCGCACGCGCCACGTCGGCGGTCGCGTCGGAACCGGAACCTGAGCCGGCGACGGAGACCTTCCACTCGCTTTCCGGCAGGTTGGTCAGGTCGACGGTGGGCGTGTACGCGCCGTCGCCCTGAGTGTTCTCCAGCTCGAGCGTGACGCTCTTGCCGTCGGCCGCGACCGTGGCCTTCGTGTACTTGGCTCCGCTCAGTTCGAATCCGAGCTTGCCGAGGTTGTAGAACACGGCCTTCCGGCGCACGCCGTCCTTCGGCGTGATCACATAGGTGCCGCTGTCGGTCTTCAGATCGACGCCATACGCGTATTCGCCGAGGATCTTGTCGTTGACGACGTTCACGGAGGCGGTACGCAACGCGCCCCAGAAGCCGAGGTCGGCTTCGCCGCTCCACATCCACCAGCGGTTCTGCACCTTGATCATTCTGTATGCGCCTGCGGCGGTGGTGTTGCCGCCTTCGGACTGGTACTGCCATGCGGCCGCGCTCCATCGAGGGGCGGCCGCTGTCGTTGGAGATCTCGCATCTGCCGGCCGACCTGTTCCCGCAATTCCTGGCGCGCGACCTGACGCAGCCGTTCTACACGATGTTCGAACGAGATTACGGTCTGCGCCCGCACGATGTGGACGAGACGCTGGAATCGGTGACGGCCAGCGAGCACGAGGCCGAGCTGCTGCGGGTGCCGGTCGGCACACCGCTGATGCGCATCCGTCGCGTGGCCCGCAGCGACGACGGCACGCCGTTCGAGCGCACCACCGACGTGTACCTCGCCGATCGCATGCGATTCACCATGCATCATGTGGGGTATGTGCGGCTGTCGGCCACGGCCGGTGCCGGTGTCGGCTCGGGCGCGGGGACTCGCTAAGGTGGGTCGCATGAGTGAAATGACCGCACCGGCCGCTCCCATCACCGACGTCGTGTTCGACTTCTGCGACGTGCTGCTCGACTGGCAGCCGCGCCTGCCGCTGGAGGGCCAGTACCCGCCCGGCGTGATCGACATGTTCTTCGACCCGGCCGACGAATACGGGTTCGACCATTACGACGCGCTGTCGGATTCCGGCTGGAGTCAGGAGCGGATACTCGCCGATTACGAGGAGCACCACGGCCCGGCCGCGGCATGGGTGTTCCGCGTGTATTTCGAACGGTACGAGCTGGCGCTCGCCGGCATGATCGACGGCATGGAATCGCTGATGGCCGATCTGAGCCGAGCCGGCATACGCATGTGGGGACTGACGAACTTCACCACGGAATATGTGGACTCCGCCTGCGCGAAGTTCCCGGCGATGGATCTGCTGCGCGATGTGGTGGTCTCCTCCGAGGAGCGCATACGCAAACCGGACGAGGCCATCTACCGTCGCGCGATCGAACGGTTCGGCATCGATCCGGCCGCTTCAGTGTTCTTCGATGACAAGCCGCGCAACGCCGAAGCCGCCTGCGCGGTGGGCATGCACGGCATAGCCTTCACCGACGCGCCCCAAGCGCGCCGGTCCCTACGCCAGCTAGGCGTCGCAGTGGATGCGTAGTCGGTAGAGAAGAGGACCCCGCAATTACGGATGCTTTGTAAGGGGAGTTAATGAAATGAACAAACCCGCACAATCGAGCATCGAACCGGTTTAACGCTGCTCGCCTCAACGGGCGCGCGGTAATTGTTAGCTAAGTTGGCAATAAAAGAATGAGGGCATACATCAGCTATCAGTCATCACACTGAGGTAGTGATTTCACTACGGAAACCACGACCGCGAGGCCATCCGCCAAGCCGTGCACGACGAGCTCGGCAGCGTCTGCTACCGCATCCTCGGCAACACGGCCGTCTTCAAGCAGAAAGCCACCACGCAAACATTCCTCGAAAGCCTTGGTTTTGCCGCTAGGTGAAACAGGTCAAGTGAAGTAAGCTCAATGCTGAAGGAAAACCGAAGGCAAGTCCTTCCAAGGAGGAAATATGACTACTGTTCTGGTTACGGGCGGTGCTGGATTCATCGCCACCCACACCGACATCGAACTGCTCAACAAGGGCTACGACGTTATTTCCGTAGATAACTACGGCAACTCGTCTCCCGTGGCGCTTGAGCGCGTCGAGCAGATCACCGGTAAGCCGGTCAAGCGTTACGACGGTGACGCGCGCGATGAGGCGCTTATGGAACGCGTCTTTACCGAAAACAACATCGACTGGGTCATTCACTTCGCCGGTCTCAAGGCCGTGGGCGAGTCCGTGGCCAAGCCGATCGAATACTACGACAACAACCTGTACTCCACGCTTGTGCTGCTCAAGGTGATGAAGAAGCACAACGTCAAGAAGATCATCTTCTCCTCCTCCGCCACCGTGTACGGCACGCCGAAGGAACTGCCGATTACCGAGGAGACGCCGACCGGCGGCACCACCAACCCGTACGGCACCTCCAAGCTGTTCCAGGAGCAGATCCTGCGCGACGTACATGTGGCCGATCCGTCCTGGACCATCGTGCTGCTGCGCTACTTCAACCCGGTCGGCGCACACGAGTCCGGCCTGCTGGGCGAAGACCCGAAGGGTATTCCGGCGAACCTCACCCCGTACGTGGCCAAGGTCGCGGTCGGCGAGCTCAAGGAAGTCCAGGTCTACGGCGACGACTACGACACGCCCGACGGCACTGGTGTGCGTGACTACATCCACGTGGTCGACCTGGCCAAGGGTCACGTGGCCGTCATTGACCACATCGACAAGGAAGGCGTGTCCGTCTACAACCTGGGTACCGGCCACGGCTACTCCGTGCTTGAGGTTATCAAGGCTTACGAGCAGGCCGCCGGTCATCCGATTCCGTACGCGATCAAGCCGCGTCGCCCCGGTGACATCGCCGCCTGCTATGCCGACGCTTCCAAGGCGGAGAAGGAGCTTGGCTGGAAGGCCGAGCTGACCATCGACGACATGGCCGCCTCCTCCCTCAACTGGCAGACCAAGAACCCCAACGGTTTCCGCGACGCGGAGTGATATGAGCAGATGAGCTCCCTCTGATGAGGGAGCTCATTGTCGTTTCATCACACGATGCGCCTATCGGCGGCCCAACGGGTGAGCTCGGTGCGATTCGAAAGCTGAAGCTTTCGCAGCACCGAGCTCACGTGCGTTTCGACCGTCTTGATCGAAATGAACAGTTCGGCCGCCACCTCTTTATACGTGTAACCACGCGCGATCAGCCGCATGACCTCCTGCTCGCGGGCGGACAGCCGGTCCAGCTCCTCATCATGAGCCCGTGCCGCACCATCAGCGCCGCCATCAGACCCCGCCGCCGGCACACCCTGGAAGGCCGAAAGCACAAAACCGGCCAGTTTTGGCGAGAACACGGCATAGCCCTCATGCACCTGCTTGATGGATGAAATCAAATCAGTGCCGGTAATCGTCTTGGTCACATAGCCTTGGGCGCCGGCACGAATCACCGCCCCCACATCCTGCGGCGCATCCGAAACCGACAATGCCAGAAACACGGTAGTGGGGGAGTAAGGCCGCGATTTGGCGAGGATCTCGGCACCGCCGCCACCCTCGCCGCCGGGCACATGCACATCCAGCAACACCACCTGCGGCTTGGTCTGTGCGATCATCGCCACCGAACCGGGCACGTCCGCCGCTTGGCCGACGATATCGAAGAAATCACGCAACGTGGCGATTACGCCCGCACGGAACATCTCATGGTCATCGACCACGGCCACACGAATCTTGGCTGTCTCGTTTTCACTCATCGATGCTCTCCCTGCGCCGCTTTCAGCGCGATTGGCATATGCATTCTGACTTCGGTGCCCCATCCGGCTCTGGACACTATCTCCACTGTACCGCCGCGCCGTTTGATGCGGCCGATAATCGATTCACGGATGCCCAGCCGGTCGGGTGGAATGGCGTCCATATCGAAGCCTTCGCCATGGTCGCGCACGAACACTTCAACCATCGTGTCGCTGGCCTCGCAATACGAAGACACCGGCTCACCGCCATGCGTGACCGCATTGACCAACGCCTGACGGGTGGCGTCCAGCAGCGCATCGGTCTGGGCGCTCGGCCGCGCGTCGCCCACGGTGACCACCTCAATCGGCTTGCCGTGCTCGTCCTCCACCTCGGCGGCGATCTGCTTCAATCCGGCTCCCACCGAACGATCCGATGTGGAACGTTCCTGATACAGCCATTCGCGCAGCTCGCGCTCTTGGCTACGCGCCAGGGCGAATACGGTGGTCGGTTCTTCGGAGTGCAGCTGAATCAGCGCCAACGTTTGCAGCACGCCATCATGCAGATGGGCGGTCATGTCCGCGCGCTCCTCTTCGCGCTCCTTCAATGCCTGCTCGTGGGTGAGCCGTTGCAGCATCGCGTTCGCCCACGGCATCACCGCCACCACGATACCGACGATCATCACGAATCCGCTGGCAACAATGCGTCGAGGAGAGGTGCCCCACTCAGGAATGCTGACATTACGCACATACAATGCCCATCCCATGAAAATCAGTGCGATGCCGCCCAACATAGACAACAGCTGCGTGCCTCGCGGACTAAGATTCATCCATGCCAGTGCGATGCCGCCCAACCCTACCAGCAGCGGAAACACAATCTGGACATCCGCACCGGTGCTGGTGAGCAGCAGTCCGGTGGCCATCAACGCGAAACCGGCCAATGCCACGACGGCCGGTTTCGGAGCACGTTGGATGACCTCGGACAATGATTCCGATGCGGCAGCCGATTCGTCGTCATGAGCGGCAAGTGGCTGATTGCCTCGCGCAAGCGGCGCCTGATCAACGGGCACTGTGCGAGCCGCAGCCGCCACCGGGTCTCCGGCAGGCATGAACACCCACAGGAATACATAAGCGATGATGCCTGCGCCGTAGAGGACGGTCAGTGCGATGAACGCAATCCGAACCCATGCCACGCCGATGCCCAAGTGCAGGGCGATGCCCTTGCACACGCCGGTGAGCCAACGGCCCTGCCGGGGGCGCGTCAACGGCATGCGCGCGGGCAGCAATGGTTCGGGAGATGACGTCATACTCCTATTGTGCCGCGCTCAGGGCGTTGCGGCCGGGGTTTTACCCGGCGTTCAGGGAACAATCAGGGTGTTCCCCGAGCGTTGTGGCAGTGGTCGGGCGGTGTAATGGAATCATGAGCAATCCAAACGCGAATCCGTATCAGCCACAGCCGCAGCCTGGTCCGCAAAAAAACAAGACATCGCGACGCTTCTTCACTTGGGTGCGATCCAGTGGACTGGTTCGCGGCGACGACCGGTGGGTCGGCGGCGTATGCAGCGGCATCGCTTTACGGCTTGGCTGGAGCCCCACATTAGTACGTGCGTTGGTGATTGTATGTACATTGTTCTTCGGTTTTGGCGCAGCTCTGTACGCACTCGGCTGGTTTCTGATGCCGGATGTACGCGATGGGCACATCTTGGCCGAGGACCTCATTGCCGGCCAATGGGACTGGAATTGTCTGGGATGCTTCCTGTTCCTCGCCGTGGCAATCGTGATTCCAGGTGCGGGGTGGGTTTGTATTGCGCTCGCTGCCTTAGCACTATGGTTGTTGGCCAAAAGCGGCATTCGCCAGCAGGAAGGGTACGGATTCGGGGCATCTGCGCCGCGACCGGTTTCACAGCCTGTGTCATATCCAGCTCCACAGCCTGCCTCATATCCAGCCGCGCAACCAGTCCCTCAATCTCCTTTGTATTCAGCTCCGCAACCTGTTTCACAACCTGTTTCACGAACCGCGCCTAGTGTTTCACAGCCTGTTTCACAGCCTGTCTATCGGTCGATGCCCAGCGTGATGCCGGGCACAGTGCCCAGCGCGATGCCCGGCACAGTACCCAACGGGCCGTTTGCCCCCGACCGTATGAATGCGACGGCCTATGCCCCCACCGAGTCCAAGCGCCGCAAGCCGGCGGGCCCAATCGTGGTCTTGAGCATACTGGGCCTTACCTTCCTCTCCTTTGCCGGTCTGATGGGACTGATTTGGGTAAACGACATGGGTGTTATCGGCATTATGCGTCTGAGCACCATCTGGATTGCCGCAGTATGCATAGTGATGGGGCTGGTGGTCATCATTCTCGGATTCAGAGGACGGCGTACCGGTGGTCTGATTCCTCTCGGACTGGTTGCCGGTGGATGCGCGCTCTGCATGACCATCGTTTCAGGCACGTATGGCGTGTACTACCGTGGTCTTGGTGCCAGCGGCATCAATACTGTTGTTTCACTGAGCCAATCTGTCAGTGCGAGAAACAGCGACGGCATGAACGATGTACAAAAGGATGGCGTCTTCGTTGCCGATGCCAGCGATGCCACGTTCGAAACATTGCAGCAAGGTGTGGCGTTCAGCGGTGAAAACTACAACACCGATCAGGCAATCATTGATTGGTCCGATTGGGACAAGACACATGGACCGCACACGGTGAAGATGCTGGATGGCAAAACTTCCATCAGTAATTGCCCGGTCGGTACCATCACCATAGCCGCAACACAGGCGCAAGTGCATATCGTTCTGCCGGATTCCTGCACTTACGCCTTCGGCACCGCCGACTCCTACTCCACTTCGAGTGGCGTTGGCGGCAAATACGAGATGGTATACAACAACTACATGGGTCCAAGCGTTGTTTTCTTCGAAGCTGAAAGTGCCGCCAATGGGCCTGATTACGAATGGTTGTATAAGGAATCCGCCATGCCGGACAACGGCCCAGAATTAAAAATCAATATTCCCTATGTGGTGGAAGCACGCGTCAACGTGGTGTACGCCTCCGATTGGGAAGGCTCCACGTTCCAGCCGCTTGCCGATATATACAACGGCAACAGTACAAGCAAGAACACAACCGAACAATCGGAATGATCAAGCCGTTGCAACCAGGAGATGGAATCATGACTGATGAAACCAAGGAATTCGCCTCCATCGAGGATGCGACACCGACCACGGCCATACCTTCCGAAACCGACGCGACCACCGCGACCACAACCATGGTGACCGTCGATGACCGAACCGATACCACGGTGCTGCCATCCGCAGCGGATGATGACGAAACGGCTGTGCTGCCCGTCCCCGACGATCATGCGGATGCGTCGGTCTCGGATGTGGATACGCAGGCAACAGCTGCCTCTCCATCGCCCATCGAACCAACCACAGATCGGATTGCCCTGGAAACAGTTGCCGATGCCGTGGAGGGGGATGACGGGCCGATTCCATCTGCCGATGATGTGCCGATGTACGCAGCATCTTCAGCACGACCTCCCTATGAGCAGTCTCAGACCG
Source organism: Bifidobacterium sp. 2450 (assembly GCF_041900695.1). Classification (NCBI taxonomy): domain Bacteria; kingdom Bacillati; phylum Actinomycetota; class Actinomycetes; order Bifidobacteriales; family Bifidobacteriaceae; genus Bifidobacterium; species Bifidobacterium sp. 2450. The sequence continues at coordinate 88,581 of NZ_JBHEEA010000004.1, read as the reverse complement.
CCGGCAAACCATGCCAGCCTGGGGGAAGCGCCAAGAACGTCCAGAATGCTAAGGATGTCAAGAGTGCCAAGAACATCCAGAAACAGAGCACCAGCGCGCCTACTGTGGTATTCGGACTATTAGGCGTGATTATCGGCGTGATCGCGCTGGTTTTCGGGTACATATCTCCGGATCGGATGATTTCGCTGTTCTCGCCGAATCCGCAATTGCTGACGGCTATTATTTGTGCCGTAGTGGGATTGATTCTGGTAATAGTGGCCGTTGTATGGGCCATAGTCGGTGTCGTCAAGAAGAGAAAATAGCGTTACAAACCATTGCATCACGGTCCCAGTAGAAGCACATTATGACGGGAGCCGACCGATAAGAGCCGACCGTTCTATGCTGATGGGGGAGGCATAGTAACTATGAAGCGGATTTCGGTGCGGCGGGTAGCGAGCGTCATCGCCACCGCGATGGCGATGACGCTGGTATTCGCCACACTTGGCTGGGCGATGATGCCGCAATGGAACACGCGGCCCTACACCAAGCACATCGTTATCGCTTCTGCCGACACCACCATCACCCCTGCCCATGCGAACATTCCCCACGAGGGGCGATATCGTACGCGTGAAACCCGACTATCCATCAAGACCGGCGACGGCGTCACGCTACCCGCCGTACTACGTGAACCGGTCGGCGCTCCCGGGCCACGCCCGGCTTGTCTGTTCATTCACGGGTCCGGTACCAGCGGTGCCGAGGATTTCGGCGATATCGCCAACGCCATGGCCTCTGCCGGTATCGTGACCTTGGTGCCGGCCAAGCGCAACGACAACTACACCGTGCTGCATCGCGACTACCCGCGTTTTGCTCGCGAATACGGGCGTTCGCTCGACGTGCTGCGTGGCATAAGCGGCGTGGACCCCGCCAAAACCGGCATCTACGCCGAATCCGAAGGCACCTGGATCGCAACGATTCTAACCTCGAAACGGCAAGACATCGCCTTCGCCATACTTACATCCGCACCGGTGTTCAATGGACGTGAGCAAATGGCCATGGCTGTCAGCGCCTATACACATGAGGCCGGCGCGCCCAAGCCCGTGGTCAAAGACATGGCCAAATTGATGTCGCTGGACTACGCGCCATTTGATCTAGCCTATGCCGACTTTGATGCCGACCGGTATCTGAAATCCCTCACCATGCCGGTGCTGGTGAACTACGGCACCTACGATACGGCCATGCCCATCGAACAGGGGGCGCAGCGGGTCATCGCTACGGCCAACAAGTCCGGCAACGAGAACGTCACCGTACGCTATTTCGCCGGCAACCATCAGATGCGGGCTGGTGAGGGCTTATTCACCCCGAACCTGCCATTGGCCGAAGGCTATACGCAAGCGCTGGAAAATTGGGTGAACGGTGTGACTGCCGGAACCAAAGCCGATGGATGGGCAACGCCTCAAGTCGCCGGTGCAACACCTCACCAGCGCTTCGCCGCGCCGCAACGTACCAGATCCGGTATCGTCGGCTCGCTCGGCGTGCTGGCCGGTCTGATGGTGGCAGGGCCCGTGCTGATCGTGATGGCGGCGATATTAGGTATTGGCTTGACTGTGTTTTCTTGGCTACAGACGTTGCTGGCCGGGCGACGTAGTGTGGCGACTGTGCGGGCCATGCATGCGACGCCGAGTGAGCTGGGGGCCGCCCAGCGGCGCATGTTGCACGGCATTGCCGGCTTATCTGCCGGTATCGGCACAGCGGTGGTGGTGATTACTGGGCTGTTGTACGGCTATATGAGCGCCGTAGGCGTATCGGCTGTATTGGTTATGCCTCAACCGCGGCTGTTTGCCGTCGGATGGGTGGTGCTGCGAATAGCGACCATGCTGTTGGTGGCGCTGTTTGCTTGGGAAATGGAACGTGTCTGGTATTGCCGCGCCGATATCGTCGGTGTGCGGCGCGTCATATGCGTGATGGTAGCGCTCGGCACTCTCACCACACTGATGACACTGGCATTCTGGGGCCTATTCTCGCTGTAATTCTGCCGATGTGCGCTGGTAAATGGGGCTTGGCGGGCAGGCTGCGTTGGTGGTCTGGGTGTGGGGCGATCGGCAGATTGCGTTGGCCTGGGTGTGGCCGGCCGGCGTACATCAGTCGGGGTGTCCGATACACAGTGAATGGCTGAGTATTACGCTTGGGAGGCTTCGGCCTCCTCTAAGGTGTCGAAACCGCCGAGCTGGACTGTGTGCAACAAGGTTTCCTCAGTGATATTGCGTTGCGGGCTGGCTGCGGCGCGCTCGCCAATCATCGCTTCGTAACGTTCGAAGGTCTGGTCGGAATACGTACCAAGCTCGCCGCGCAGATAGGTTTCGAATGAGGTGGCAGATGGTGTGTCTTCGGTGGTGGTGAGTACGCGCATCGCCTCGCCGAGCTTGGGGTAGCGCTCGCGGAAATCCTTGGCCCAGGCGACCTGCTGGGCGATGACCTGTTCCTGACGGGCCACGCGCTCTTCAGAGAGACGCGGAATATACGGCTCTATGTTCTTCGTGAAATCTTCCGGCGCGGTGGAGGCCATCATGCGGCCGTATTTTTCGGTCACGAGGTTGCGGCCCACGTGGTCGGCCGCGTCAAGATCAGCGGCATAGCTGGTGAGTAATGGCCGCTCCCATGTGAGGAACTGGGCCAGCCGCATCTGGTGGAACACCGGCCAGTTGCCTTGGCATGCCGCGCGTCCACCCTCATTGTTGGTGCGCTGGAACTGATCCCATTCATGGCGCACAATAGCCTCGCGCAGTTCATCATCAGTCAGTTCGTTGGTCATCGACGTTCCTTTCGCTAATACCTCCCTCTGATGAGGGAGGTGGCACGGCGAAGCCGTGACAGCGGGAGCTTGAATCTACAAACTTTTAAGCACCGGATCATCAGAGGCGATGTGGTCCTCGACATACGGGCGCTGCCATTCGAGGAAGGTCTCACCGGACGTGGTCAGGTGTTCGCGTTTGAGTTCCTTGACGATATCCACCGCAATCTGCTCCACAATATCGTTGATTTTCTCGATTGCTGGAGCCGCGCCCTTGCCGCCTTCGCCGAATCCGGCCCCGCCATAGCAGGCTGCCGAACTCAATCGCATCACGGTTTCCAACTGTTCGCCCGCGTTCGGCAACAGCGCGAACATCGAGCCAGACAGCTTGCGCAATGCTGCGAACTGCCACTTGCAATACGGCATATAGCCCACCACCATCGGCACGTTAACCAGGAACACCAACGAGGCGGTGGCCTGCACGAACTCGTGGATGGACAGCCATGCGGCCGCGCCGTCGCCGCGCTTCAACGAACGCGGCAGATTATATTGACCGGCCTGGGCGATCATGCCGAGTCGCTTGGAGATCAGCGCGAGCCGCACATCGTCGGGCATGTTCTTGAACCCTTGGCGCATCTTGGAAAACAGACCGGTGGGATCGGCGAACACCTCACCATTGGTGGCGGCGGCCAAGGTCGATTCCTGAAGCATTAGCCACTCATGCGGCGCGGTCTGCGCCGGCGCAGTGCGATACCCGGTGATCGACTCAAAGAAGTCACCGATGCGGAACACGCCGTCACGGCGATTCGCGCCCTGTGCGCGCGGCGTGACGGGGGAGAGCGGTGCATCGGTCGGAGTCGTCATCGCTTCCGCCATATCAGAGGACGCCGCGCCTGACTCGGCAGTGGCGGTATCGTCCGTAGCGGTGCCGGGGGTGGGTGCGTTTGCCGCATCGGGTATGACGGTGGAGCCTGCACCTGCGGAGGGGAATGCTCCGGAAGCATCGGACCTGGCATGCGCCTCGAACGTCACGCGGCCTTGCGCATCCACGCTGAACTTGCGCGGCAGTGCCTCGTAATCGGCCTCAAGTTGCTCGCCGATGGCCGCGTAATCCTCATCCGTAAGCCACAGGCAGAAGCGCGGGCCGAAATCGTGGTCCTGCGAATACGCATCATCGAATCCGTAGCATTCCGAGCCATGACCCACCAGACCGGCGGCGATACGCCCGGCATACTGTGGATACTTCGCCGCAATCATCGGCTTGCCCATCTGCGTCCAGAACGCGCGGGCCAACTTCAGTCCGGACACCGGGCATGCGGAAACGGCCTCGGCCGCGCCCGCAGAACCGGTCGACACCGAAACGGTGGATGGGGAAGATGCCGCGTTCGCACCGGTCTTGTCCTGTGCCGGGCTGTTCGGCAGCCGCGATCCGGACTGGGGCAGCGCGCCTGCATCGCCAGCAACACCCGCATTGTCAACCGTCACCCCGGCCTGCGCCGCCGCTTCCTCGGCCTGCCGCAGATTGTCGGCGGTGATACGCCAGTAATCGGTGTCCTTGCCGTAACATTCCTCGATCACGGCCAGCGCATGCCGGTATCCAGTAACCGCATCCGCATACCGTCTCTCGGCAAAGCACACCTGCGCGAAGCCCGCCAGTGCGGAGGCATAATGCGCGGAATGTTCCAGATGGCCGGTGCGATAGATTTCCAGCGCTTTGGCTGCATGCCAATGCGCGCCCTCCAACTTGTGTTCGGTCAGCAGGGTCAACGCCAGATTTGTGTGCGAGCTGGCCACGTCGATATCCGCGTCCGGGTTCACGCTCGAGGCTTCGATAATGCGCAGCGCTTCACGCAACTCCAGTTCCGCCTTGTCGGGCCGATTCGTCTCGCTGTAGAGCATCGACAGATTGTTGTGCAGCGCTGCGAGCCTACGGTCGGTGGGTGCCAGCGAATGCCGGCAGACACTCTGCGCCTGATGATACAAATCCTCGGCCTGATCGTATTGTTTGGCCGCGCGCGTCGCGGTGGCGCAATTGATTAGCGTGGTGGCCCACGCCTCGGATGTGCCGGTGGTCAAGCCCATACGAGCGGCCAGTTCCAGCGCTCGCTGCACAATCCACTGATTCTCCTTGTGCCGACCTTGCGAGCGATAGAAGCCCATCGTTTCGTTGAGCACGGTGAGCAGTCCGGCCTCGTCGCCGGCGTTTTCCGCGTCCACCATCGCCTGTTCCAAGTACGGGCCGGCTTCGGTGGCGGCCGCGTGGCGATCGAAGATCGCGTCCAGTCCGTTCAGGAATTGTTGGGTATCAAAGGTTGCGGGCGATTGATTGGCATCGTCCGTGGCCTGGTTCGCCGTGGAATCGGCACCTTGTGCTGCGGCCGCCGCATCGGTGTCGTCGGCATCGTCTGGACCATGCGCGAATTGCGCGGCGAATTGTTTGAGCAGTGCTTCCTCATCCATACCGCCAGACCTCCCTGAACCGTGTCTGATTTCAGTCTATTAATACTGTGAACAAACACGTCAGGGAGGCGAATGTGAGCTTGGTCTCAGTCCACCTTGATTTCGCGCATGCGGTGAATGTCGTCGGTATCGGTTTCGCAGCGCCACGAGTAGAAGGCCAGCAGCCCTACGGCAAGCAGGGCCAGCGGCATACCGCCCAGGCCGGTATAGCGATAGTTCATCGAGAAGGTGGTGAGCATCGCGCCGCCGACAATCGAGCCGATGGCATTGCCGAAGTTAAACGCCACCTGTACAGCCGCGCCGGCGATCAGCTCGCCGCCGCCCTGGCCGGCTTCGGTCATCAGCAATTGCTGTGGAGCGGAAGTAAAGAACAATCCGATGGCGATCCAGAACGTCAGTACAGCGGTCATCGGCTGATTGCCCGGAGTGATAAGCACCAGCAACAAGCCGAAGCAGGAGATGGACTGACCTATTGCGGCCGCGCCGGCATGCCTCCAATGGTCGGTCAGGCGACCTCCAAGCAGACCGCCGATGACCATACCAAAGCCGGCAAGCATCATCAGCATCGGCACCAGGGAAGACGACCATCCGCCGGTTTTCTGCAGCCAAGGGGAGACGTAGCTCCACCAGCAGAACACACCGGCATTGCCGGTGAACACGGCGGCCAGAATCACCCACGGGCCACGACGGGTGAGGAACTTGAACTGACCGGCGATGCCTGCGTCCTTAATCGGTGCAACGTACGGAATCCACGCCAACGCCAGCACAATTGTCATTGCCGCCCAAGCGGCCAAAATGCCGAAGGCAAGACGCCAGGAAAGGAACTCGGCCATCAAGGTGCCCGCTGGTACGCCGAGCATATTGGCCACGGTCTGTCCGGTGACCATCACGGATACGGCCTGCGCCTCCTTGCCTTTCTCCGCCAGAGTCTTGGCGATGAGTGTGGCTGTGCCGAAGAATGCGCCGTGCGGCAGACCGGCGACGAATCGTGCGACGACCAGCATGGCGGCATTGACGGAGAACGTGGAAGCCAGATTGCCCACCAAGGCAATCACCATAAACAATATGATGAGGTTCTTCGGCGGCACCTTGCGGCCGAATACCAGAATCAGTGTGCCGAAGCACACGCCGATCGCATACGCGGAAATGTAATGGCCTGCGGTGGGGATGTCCACGCCGGTGGCGGCCGCGGCCTGCGGCAGAATGCCCATCATCACGAACTCGGCGGCACCGAGAATGAACGCGCCCGAAACCAGTGCAAGCAGGCTCTTCTTCATGGTTCCTCTAATTACTTCAGTATTACTTCAGTATTACTTACAAAAAACAGTGCGGCAATCGATTGATTCGAGCGATATATTACGGTGGTCCGCCAACAAATACGGGGCCTGCCGTGATGTGGTTTGTCGCTGTGTGCGGCGGGTTGTTTACCGCTGTTCGATCGCTTGGTTTGATTGTTGGGACAGGAAACGAAAAACCGGATTGCTGATTTCTCAACAATCCAGTCCAGTTGTCGGGCTGGCGGGATTTGAACCCGCGGCCTCTTCGTCCCGAACGAAGCGCGCTACCAAGCTGCGCTACAGCCCGTTTGGCAACAGACGTAGATACTACATTGTGGTGGTGGACAATGCAAATCGGCATGTCGCGAGTGTTGTGTGATGGTGGATTCGCCATGTGTACAGGTCTCTCAAGCCTTGTGCGGAGCCGGTTTTGCGTCATGTGGGCGGGCGTTCAGATGGCCGTGCGGTCTGCCGGGCTCATAATCGCCGGCCTTGCGTACACTGATGAATCATGGCTGAAGTTGTCGAAAATACCGAAAACACTGAGAATGAAACCCCGGCCGTCCCGCAGATGAGCACCGTCGAACGTGCGGAAATGCTGCTCAAGCAGGACGCCACCATCCGCGAGAAGATCAAGTCCGGTGCCACGCTGGACGAAGCCGTGGACCCCTCCAACAAGGAGTTCGGCCCGCTGGCCCACCCCGAGCAGGTGCAGATGCGCGTGGCCAAGCGCGCGATGATGCTTGAGGCCGGCATCGCCCCCTACCCGGTGCACCTGGACGTCACCGACACCATCGAGGCGGTCCGCGCCAAGTATGGCGGCAAGCTCGAGGCTGGCGAAGAGACCGAAGACATGGTCGGCATTGCTGGCCGCGTGCTGTTCCTGCGCAACGCGGGCGGCCTGTGCTTCGTGCAGCTGTCCGCCGGTGACGGCACCAAGATTCAGGGCATGATCTCCAAGAAGGAGATTGGCGCCGACTCGCTCAAGCAGTTCAAGCAGCTCGTCGACCTTGGCGATCACCTGTACCTCAAGGGCCGCGTCATCGCCTCCAAGACCGGCGAACTGTCCGTATTCGCCACTGAGTGGGCTATCGCCTCTAAGGCCCTGCAGCCGCTGCCGGCCCTGCACAAGGACCTGAACGAAGACACCCGCACCCGCAAGCCGTACATCGGCATGATTGCGGACGAGAACATCCGCAACATGGTGCGCAACCGCTCCAAGGCCGTGGCCTCCCTGCGCCGCACCTTTGACGACCACGACTTCCTCGAGGTCGAAACCCCGATGCTGCAGACCCTGCACGGTGGCGCGGCCGCCCGCCCGTTCACCACGCACATGAACGCCTTCGACCTTGACCTGTATCTTCGCATCGCCCCGGAACTGTTCCTCAAGCGCTGCCTGGTCGGCGGCATCGATCGCGTGTTCGAAATCAACCGTGACTTCCGCAATGAGGGCGTCGACGCCACGCACGCCCCCGAATTCACCATGGTCGAGGCCTACCAGGCCTATGGCACCTATGATTCCATCGGCCAGCTGGTCAAGGAGCTCGTGCAGAAGACCGCCATGGACGTCTACGGCTCGCACAAGGTCACCCTGCTCGACGGCACCGAATATGACTTCGGCGGCGAATGGAAGACCATCAGCATGTACGACTCCCTGTCCGAATCGTTGGGCGAGGAGATCGTGCCGAACGGCGGCCCGGACGCCCCCGGCACCTCCGTTGAGCACCTGGGCGCCATCGCCGACAAGCTCGGCGTAGAGCGCGATGACGTGGAGAACCACGGCAAGCTCGTCGAACACCTGTGGGAGCACTTCTACGAGGACAAGCTTTACGAGCCCACCTTCGTGCGTGACTTCCCGGTCGAAACCTCCCCGCTGGTCAAGGGCCACCGCACCAAGCCCGGCGTGGTGGAGAAGTGGGATCTCTACGTGCGCGGCTTCGAGCTGGCTACCGGCTACTCCGAGCTCAACGACCCGATCGTGCAGCGTGAACGTTTCGTGGCTCAGGCCAAGGACGCGCTCGCCGGCGACGAAGAGGCTTGCGACATCGATGAGGACTTCCTCGAGGCTCTCGGCGTGGGCATGCCTCCGGCCGGCGGTATGGGTATGGGCATTGATCGACTGCTTATCGCCTTGACCGGTGCCACGATTCGCGAGACCATCACCTTCCCGCTGGTCAAGCCGCTCGTTGGCTGATTAGGCATACTCTGGCTCCCCTCAGAGAGGGGAGCCGAGTTATATATGAAAGGGATTGCCTATGTCCATCGGCTTGTGGGTTCGGGGCGCGCGTCCCAAGACCTTGGCCACTTCCATCGCGTCGGTGATGGTTGGGGCGGCGATGGCATACGTGCATATCGAGCAGTCGGGCACCTGCATCGCAATATATCCCGAACCGGCCTCCTGCGCCACGGCCCGTGAACAGCAGACCCTGCTGATGGACCGATTCTGGCCGGTGACCATCCTGTGCCTGCTAGTCGCGCTGTTCTTGCTAATCGCCGTCAACTACGCGAACGACTATTCCGATGGCATCCGCGGCACTGACGCCGGGCGTGACACGGACGAATCGAAATCAGGCAAACCCCAGCGACTGACCGCATCCGGACTGGTACCGGCCAAGCATGTACTGTTCTCGGCGATGATTTGCGCCGCCATCGCCTGCATATGCGGTGTTGTGGCGGTCGTGCTCGCCCAAGCATGGTGGTTGCTGGCCGTGGGCGCGGCCTCCTTGCTAGCCGGCTGGTTCTACACCGGTGGCAAGCATCCGTATGGATACGTCGGGCTGGGAGAAGTCGGCGTGTTCCTGTTCTTCGGCTTGGCTGCGGTATTGGGCACCGAATACGCGCTGTGCGGCACGGTGGACGTCGGCGGACTATTGGGTGCTGTGGCGGCTGGCCTGTTCTCCTGCCTGATCATGATGGTGAACAATATCCGTGACATCGACGAGGATCGTGAGCATGGTAAGTGCACGCTGGCCGTACGGCTGGGGGAGTCCGGCGCGCGTACGTTGCTGATTGTGTGCTGCGTCATCGCATGGATCATCGCCCTGCTGATGTGCGGCACATTATGGTGGCCGTGGGGCGCAGTGCTGTTGATCTCGGGCACCGGAATACCTGCGCGCATGGTCTCCAGCGTGAATAAACGTCAATTCCGCCCGGCTCTGCCCGCCGCCAGCTTCCAGACCTTGCTGTTTGCGGTGGTGCTGGCGGTTTCCGTGGCGCTCTGAGAGCGAAATAATAAGACGAATACTCGTGTTTAGGCGCACGCGGCTGTAGACTGAACCGTATGACTTATAAACTAGTACTGCTCCGTCATGGACAGAGCGCATGGAATAAAACCAACCAGTTCACCGGCTGGGTCGATGTACCGCTGACCGAGCAGGGTGAAGCCGAAGCCAAGCGTGGCGGCGAGCTGCTCAAGGAGAAGAACGTCCTTCCGGACATCGTGTTCACCTCCCTGCTGCGTCGCGCCATCAACACCGCCAACATCGCTCTGGATGCCGCAGATCGTCTGTGGATTCCGGTTCAGCGTGACTGGCGTCTCAACGAGCGTCACTACGGCGCTCTGCAGGGCAAGAACAAGACCGAGATCCGCGAAGAGTACGGCGACGAGAAGTTCATGCTGTGGCGCCGTTCTTACGCCACCCCGCCGCCCGAGATCGACCCGAACGACCAGTACGCCCAGAACAACGACCCGCGCTACGCCGGCGATCCGGTTCCGGAAGCCGAGTGTCTGGCCAACGTTGTTGAGCGTGTGAAGCCGTACTTCGAGTCCGCTATCGAGCCGGAGCTCAAGGCCGGCAAGACCGTGCTGATTGCTGCCCACGGCAACTCCCTCCGCGCCATCGTCAAGATGCTGGACAACCTGTCTGAGGAAGAGATTGCCAAGGTCAACATCCCGACCGCCATCCCGCTGCTCTACGAGCTGGACGAGAACTTCAAGCCGATCAAGCCGCGTGGCGAGTACCTGGACCCGGAGGCTGCTGCTGCCGGTGCCGCCGCTGTCGCCGCTCAGGGCCAGAAGTGAGCCTAAGCCGCTAACACGGTACAAGCTGTAAGGGGAGTCGCACATAACGTGCGGTTCCCCTTTGCTATGCCTGCCAAATCCCCATGGGGCGGTGATTACCCCATGGGGCGGTAACTTGCCCATGGGGCGGTAAAACCCTCATGGGGCGGTATGTCAGAATGGCTTAATTCCGCGGTTTCACATATCCTTCAAACCGTCCCATGGGCAAGTTACCGCCCTATGGGTGTTTTGCCGCCCCATGGATACGCCGGTGTACCGCCCAAAAGCAACAAAAAACGGCGTCCAGCCGTAGCCGGATCGCCGTTTTCAGGCATCCTCCTCAAACCACAGGAGAACAAGTGTTCAGTTATTCGCCCAATGTGAGAACAAGTCCCAATCAGTCGATGTCGGTGCCCTCGTCGCGGGTCGGCTCCTTGGTGGGGTCGAAGCCGGAGACGATGTACACCACACGGCGGGCGGCGGACACGGCGTGATCGCCGAGACGCTCCAGGAAGCGGCCCAGCAGCACGATATCCACGGTCTGCTGACGGGTGATGCCATCGGACAGCGCTAGATCGAAGGTCTGGTGGTGCAGATCGTCCAGCTTGTCATCAGCCAGGATGATGGCCTCGGCGGTCTTGGCATCGCGATCGGAGAGCATGGCCACCAGCTGGTCAGCGGTGTTGTCCAGGAAGTCGATCATCTCGGCGAACACCGGCTGAGCGGATTCAGGAATCGCGGCGGCCGGATAGGTGCGGCGAGCGGCCTCGGCCACGTGGCGGGCAAGATCGCCCATACGCTCGAACGTGGAAGCCAGACGCATGGTGGAAACGACCACACGCAGATCGGTGGCCACCGGGTTCTGCTTGGCGAGCAGCTTGACGCACTGGTCGATCACAGAGGACTCCAGGGCATCGATTTCGATGTCGCCGTCAATCACAGTCTGTGCGGCTTCAACGTCCTGATTCAGCAGGGCTTCCCCAGCGCCTTTGATCGCCTTGCGCACGTTCTGCGCCATACGGTCGAGGTCGTCAGCAACCTGCTTCAGCTCCTCGTTGAAAATAACGCGCATTTCTCTAGCCTTTCATGCTTGCTTATTGCAACCTGTACCAGTGTATTATTCCAGTACTTGTTCCCCACTTCAACGTAGGTAATGGCAACCTCAAGTTGTTCTACTGTTCATTGGATTGTTCACCTGAAATTCATGTTACCGGCGTGCCGGCAAACCGCAATCCCGGCGTGTGGCGTGAAAGAATGGGGGCATGACACAGATGCCGCTCGTCACCGCGATTGCTCTTATTGTCGCGGCTGTTTTATTTGTGGTAGGAATCATCACGCTCATCGTGGGATTTGCGACACATCGAGTGTCCGTGGAATCGCCGCTGGCCGATGATGGCGACAATGACGATCTGTCCGACGACACCGCCACGCTGCTGTCCATGCTGCCAGGTGCGTCCGTGGTGGTCGACGAGCACGACGAGGTGGTCCGCTGCAATCCCGCCGCCTACCGCCTGGGTGTGGTGTCAGATGACGCCATTGCCCAGCAGCATGTGCTGGATGCCATTCACGAGGCGCGCAAGTCCGGTGGCAAGCGCCAGTTCGACTTGACCACCGATACTCCGGAGCGGTACGTCGCAGACCAGAACAAGGGCGATCACGTCGCCACGCAGTCCGTCCACCGCCCCAACTGGCTGAAGGTGACTGTAGGGCGTATCAACGAGCAGTTCGTCATCGTGTTGATTACCGATGTCAGTGATGTGATTCGTTTCGCTCAAGTGCGTGACTCGTTTATTACCAATGTGTCCGAGCAATTGTTGGGCCCCACTGAGGCTCTGGCCAAACTCGCCGATTCGCTGGAGTCCGGCAATCTGGACGAACAGCAGGTGGCTGCCGACGCTCGCCAGGTGCGTTCCAGCTGCAGCAAGCTTAACCACATGGTGTCTGATTTGCTGCTGCTCATACGCGCGCAGGAGCCGATTACGCCGTCTTCCGCCAACCGACTGAACGTTATGGAACAGCTCAGGGCCACGGCGGCGCGACTGGAGCCGCAGGCAGCCGAGGCTGGCGTGCAGCTGAACATCAAGGGCGACGATGATCTAGTCATCAATGGTGAGGCGGACCAGATCGACAGCGCCGTGACCAAGCTCATCGAAAACGCCATCGGCTATTCCAAGGAAAATGGCGTGGTCAGCGTGTCCGCATCCAAAGACAAGGATGGCGACCGCGCGGTGATTCGCGTGATCGACCAAGGCACGGGCATCGCTAAGAAGGACCAGGCGCGCATCTTCGAGCGGTTCTACCGGGGTGCGGAACAGAGCAATCGCACGGCGGATGGCGTGGGCCTAGGCTTGGCCATCGTCAAGCATGTGGCGCTGACCCATCATGGTGATGCGACCGTATGGAGCGCGCCCGGGCAAGGCAGTACGTTCAGCCTTACGTTGCCGCTGGCGCAGTGAGGCAAGGAATTGGTGGCATGCCTTGCATGCCACCAATGCTGTTTGATGAGCGACCTGCGGCCGTGGTCTCTCCCTCAATCAGCTACGCTGACAGCTCCCGTCATCAGAGGGAGCTTGTGTTGTGTTACTGTCCGAGGCGGCGGTAGTCCCAGCGGTCGAAGTATTCCCAGACCAGCAGTAGCGAGCCAATAATGACGCCGGCCACGCACATAATCACCAACGGCATTACGCTGTAGCCCACGGCCAGCAGAATCAGCACGACAATCAACGCCACAATCCATAGACCGGTACCGATGGCAAACACCTTACGCAGATCCACCCGTACGGGCTTGGGTGCGGGTTTGCGGACGGCAGGGTCAATGAGAGGCGCGAACTTCATACTCATGCACTGTAGTAAGAGTAGGGAGGGGCGTCAAACACCCCTCCCTACGATTTATTCAATCGGTATCAGTTGAGACCGATCAATGTGCATGGCATATATAGTCGGCAATGCGAGGCATAGACCGCCATCACAGGTGCTCAACCACATAGTCGACGCACTTGGTGAAGGCCATGACATCAGCCGGTTCCACCGAGGGGAACACGCCAACGCGCAGCTGGTTGCGGCCCAGCTTGCGGTAGCCGGCGGCGTCCACGATGCCGTTCTCGCGCAGGATGGACAGTACCTGAGAAGCCTGGACGCGCTCGTCCAGATCAATGGTGACCACGGCGTTCGAGCGGGCGTCCGCATCGACGACGAACGGAGCGGCGTATTCGGAGCGCTCGGCCCACGAGTACAGGATGGATGCGGACTTGGCGCAACGCGTGGTGGCCCAGGCGAGGCCGCCGTTGTTGTTGAGCCAGCGAATCTGGTTTTCCATCATGATCAGGGTGGCCACGGCGGGCGTATTCAGGGTCTGATCCTTGCGGGAGTTGTTCAGTGCCGTGGTCAGCGAGAGGAACGGCGGCACCCAGCGATGTGCGCCTTCCAGATGAGCGCTTGATTCGACGCCTGCCGCACGATCGATAGCTTCGGGGGAGAGGATGGTGACCCACAGACCGCCATCGGCGCCGAAGGCCTTCTGCGGTGAGAAGTAGTAGACGTCGGTCTGGCCGATGTCCACAGGCAAAGCGCCGGCTGCGCTGGTGCCGTCGATGACGGTCAAGGCACCGGCTTCACGACTGCCGGGCACGCGGCGAATCGGGGCGGCCACACCAGTGGAGGTCTCGTTGTGAGCCCAGCAATATGTGTCCACGCCCTCGGTGAGCTCAGGCAGACGGTAAGTGCCCGGCTCGCCGGGGAACAGCACCGGGTCTTCAAGGGAGGGCGCGTTCGCGGCGGACGCGGCGAACTTGGCACTGAACGAGCCATACGTGCCGAATGCGGCGCGACGGGTGATCAGCGAAGCGCAGGCAATCTCCCAGAACGCGCTGGCGCCACCGTTGCCAAGCGCCACCTCATACCCTTCAGGCAGGTGGAAGAACTCGCGCAGACCTTCACGAATCGAAGCGACCAGTTGCTTGACTGGTGCTTGGCGATGTGATGTGCCAAGCAGGGTGGTGGCGCCGGCATCGAGCGCGGCGATCTGTTCGGGGCGGATTTTGCTGGGGCCGGAGCCGAAGCGACCATCTTCGGGCTTCAGCGACTCGGGAATACTCAGTGTGATAGTCATGGTTTCAAGGGTAGACCAGTGTTGGGGAATATCGCGGATAATGCTCGGTGTGCGGGATTACTGCGGGGCTACTGCGGAATTCCGGGGTGCCGGGCGGCAGTGGTGGCAATGCGGAATGCAGTGCAGAATGTACGCAGCACATCATGGCTACGGCGTGTCGGAATGACATGAGTTAGTGATTCTTCCGATAACCGGATAGTGAGGTTCGTGAACGGGCGGAAACAAGGCAGTTTTTCACCCTGCCGCACGGTTACGTAAATCGTTTGACACACCCGGATGGTGGGGATCACATTGAGGATTGACCTCTGTTCGTTGTACAGTACTCAATTGTGACGGTCATACGAGGTCATCGAAATGACCCCGCCGAACCCATCCAAGGAGTTAACGTAGTATGAAGCATGCTTCGCATAAAGCGACCACGGTCTCGCGCCAGAAGTTCAGCTTAGCGAAGGCGTTGTTTGCCTCCGGCAAGGGTTCTCATTCCGTTCGTGCTGTGCGTGCGGTGCAATCCGCTGGTAGCGACGCCGTTGTTTTGGGACTTGATCCGGCCATTGCCGAGAAGATCAACGAAATCGCTCCCCAGACCCGCCGTTCCATTCGTGAGGCCGCTCGTGCCGCTGAACGCCGTAGCCATATTCTTGCCTCGGCCTCACTGGCCGCTCTGGTCGGCACGGCCGCAGGTGCTCTCGCGTTTTCCAGCAATGACGACGCCACGAACTCGTTCGTGGCTGATCCGGCCACGACGACCACGCAGATTAAGCGCATCAGCGATGTGACTGCGGCTTCTCGTTCCGAAGCACGTACTGATCTGAGTTCATCCTCCGTTACCGCACAGTCCACCAATGAAGGCGGTTGGGGGCTGAGCAATTCAGACAGCACCTTGGACGCCAAGCTGATGAATCGCAATAATGCGAACAATCCTGTGGTGTCGGCTCTCATGGATGCCGATGGCGATGCTGTGCCGGCTGGCTTCAACCCGAACCATGCCGTTGGCACCAACTCCAACAACTATCCGTGGGGTCAGTGCACGTGGTACGCGTACCAGCGTCGTGCCGAACTGGGACTGCCTTCCAGCGGCAACTTCGGCAATGGTGGCGCATGGGCGGCGTCAGCTTCCGCTCTGGGCTATTGGGTGGACAACACTCCTCGCCATGTCGGTGATGCTGTGGTGTTCGCTCCTGGCCAGGCCAATGCCGATGGCACATACGGCCATGTTGCCGTTCTGGAAAAGATCAATGCCGACGGCTCCATTGAGATCTCCGAATCCAATGCCAAAGGATTGGGTGTGATTTCGACCCGTACGTTCAGCGCCGCCGAAGCCGGTAAGTTCCAGTACGTTCACTACTGATTCATTTCATTGGCTTACATTCGGTGATTACTGTTCGGATGTGACGTCGCCCTATCGGCAATCGTTCGCGCGAAATGACATTTCAAGTGTTGCGGCCGCGTATTAGTCCGAACTGACCTGTGCCGACACGCCGATATATCCCAATAGCTCCGGGGTGTTTTATTTCTTCCATCCTGTACGAGTTAATGCGCACCGTGTAGGGTGATGGTTCTATGAAGACCAAAACTGTAGCTTCTTCCATTGTTGCCGTGATTGTCTCCTGTGCTTGCTTGTTTATGTTTGTTCCTGCAGCGACTGCAGCTGAGGGTGTTACTGTGACTTCCACCAAGTCCTTTCCCTCGTACACCCAGGTGCGCAAAGATCTGACGACTGAAGCCACTGCCACGAGCGTTGAGGACAATGCTGATTGGGGCGGCATTGAGAACCTCGACGTGCCGCAGACGGAATCTCAGGCGGAAAAGGATGCCGCAGCGGCCAAGAAGGCTGCCGAAGAGGAGGCCAAGAAGCAGACGGAGACCGAGGCTCAGGCGACCCAGAAGCAGGCCAACGCCGCGAACCGTAATGAGTCTCGCTCTTCTGTTACTTATTCCGATGCCAGTGGTTTGGTTTCCGCTGGTGCCGGTGTCTCTATCGACCGTGCGTATTCTTTGATCGGACAGAGCATGGACTGCACCGCATTGGTCAGTCAAGCGTTGGCGGCCCGTGGTATTATCTTCCACGGTTGGCCTGAAGAGTATGTCAATGTTCCCGGTGGCCACGTAGTTACAGACGGGTCCCTGCAGCCGGGCGATATTCTGATTTATGCCAACACCGGTGGATGGAATGGCGGCGCGCACTACGATCATGTGGCGCTGTATGTCGGCAACGGTCAGGCGGTCCATGGTGGCTGGAACGGCTACAGCGTGGCTCTCGCTAGCGCCATGACCGAAAAACTCACCATCGTGGTACGTATCCCGTGATGCAGTCTTATTGATTGATATATTGCAGGCCTCGGATGCCAATCGGTATCTGAGGCCTGTTGCGTTCTCTTGCCGAGTGATACACCCGCGACATCATCTTCGAAAAGACATTCCTGTTATGAAATCGACCCATGTGTGCTAAGGTAAGGCGCTGATGACGAACGTTAAGAATATTATTTCCACATTAGTGGCGGTTATCGCCACGGGTGCTATGTTTGCATGCGTAGCCCCGTTTGCCTCTGCCGATTCCGCGCAGACGAGTGCTGTGGTGTCCTCGCGTTCTTTCCCGAAGGCGAGTTCGGTGAAGAAGAATTTGTTCGCCGAATCCACCTCCACTTCGGTTGACGAGAACTCTAAATGGGGTGGCATCGAGACTCTTGATGTGCCACAGACCGAGTCTCAGGCCGAAAAGGAGGCTGTTGCTGCGGCGGCGGCTCAGAAAGCCGCTGGTGAAGCTGCGGCAGCCCAGTCCGCTGCTGCGGCAGCCAGCCGCTCTGAACAGCGTGCGTCGATTCCACAGGTTGACTTGGGTAAAATGACTGGCACTGGCGCTGAGCTTGCTAGCTTCTCACTGAAGTTCCAAGGCTATCCGTATGTTGCCGGCGGCAACACTCCGGCAGGATGGGATTGCTCCGGTTTTGTACAGTACGTCTTCTCCCAGTTTGGCTTTTCCCTGCCGCGTACCTCTGGTGCTCAAGCCACTGTGGGTACTCCGGTCGCAAGCTTGGCGGATGCTAAGCCGGGTGACATTCTTGCGAATGGTACTCATGCGGCCATTTACATCGGTAACGGACAGGTGATGAATGCTATGAACCCGGTGCAGGGAACGGCAGTAAGCAATGTTTCCGTGTTCGGTGGAGCTGGATATTCCATTCGCCGCGTGATGTAACAAGAATTATGCGGTAAGCGAATTCGTATTAAGGCACGTCCTTTGGGATGTGCCTTTTTTCGTATACGCGGATTTCTTTTTGAGCGGAGGATACCGGCCAAACCGAGTGTCGCGGGGTATTGTTGGAGGTACGCGGTATTCGTGCCGCAATACCTTCAAGGAGGTCGTCATGATTAACGACAAGGCCATTCTCGTCGGCGTTGACGGGTCGCATGCCAGTTACAAGGCAACATGGTGGGCCGCGAATTATGCAAAGCACGCGGGGCTGACGCTGCAGATTGTCTGCGCATATTCCCTGCCGAGCTATGCCGCCGTTTCGTTCGATGCCACTTACACGGCGATGGGGGACGATAACGCCGCGCATTCCGATGCTCAGGAGATTCTGGCCAAGGCCAAGGCCATCGCAGACGAGCAGGGCGTCGAAGCCGCCACACTGATTGTTACCGGAGACCCGGCATCGGTGTTCGTCGAATTGTCGCGTAACTACAATCTGATCGTCATTGGTAACCGTGGCAAGGGCGGTCTGGCCGAGCGTCTGCTGGGCACCACGTCCTCGTCGCTGCCGGCATATGCTTACTGCCCGATTGTAGTGGTGCCGTACACCGATGATGACGGCAACCTGATGCACCTGAACAACACAATCACCAAGGTGGCCGTCGGCTCCGACGAATCCAAGTGGGGTCTGAAGGCGCTGGACATTGCCGCCGACTTCGCCACGTGCTGGGGTGCGGAACTGGACGTGATTTCCGCTGTGCCGAACCTGAAGGGCGTGGATGGCGAGGATGCCGTCATGGAGTCTTACAAGGACGATCTTGAGGTGCGCATCAAGCCGTTGCAGGAATCGCATCTTGATCTGAAAATCAACAAGCAGATCGTTTCCGGCCCGGCCGTCAGCGCACTGACCAAGGCCAGCTACGATCACGATGTTGTTGTTGTCGGTTCCCGTGGCCGCGGTGGCTTCACCGGACTGTTGCTGGGCTCCACCAGCCAGGGACTGCTGCAGCATGCGGTTGGCCCGGTGTACGTGGTGCCACGCAAGTATGTTGAGGCTGCGGAATCGCGTCTCGACACCGTGCCGAGCTCGCCCGCCGAAGTGCCTACCAAGTCGCTGGAGGAGATTGCCGGCGTCGAGGAGATTCCGGTGTCCGCAGCCGAGCCTGAAGTCGCCCAGCAGATCGAAAAGACCATCGATCCCGACAGGCAGTAAAGTCCGGGTATACAATGAGCTCCCTCTGATGAGGGAGCTTAATTTATTAGTACGTCGGTTTATTAGTACGTCAGTGCTTGACGGTGACGTTCATGCGCACCGGGGTCTCCTGTACGTAGGTGTGCTTGACCGTGCAACCCTTGTCGATATGGCGGGTGACGCGCTCCTTGAGCTTGTCGGCATCCTCCTCGGACAGGCCGGCGTCGGAAGCATCAATCACCACCTGCTCCTCGAAACCGGTGTAGGCGTCGTTCTCGGGGTCGTACGTGCCATCCACCACGATCTTGGCACCCTTGCCCTCACCCAGCGTATGTTCGATGGCGAACTGGCTGGACAGCGCGGCGCAACCGGCCAGCGCGACCTTCATCAGATCGCCCGGCGTGAACTGGCCACGATCCTTGCCGAACTTAATGTGTGCGCCATCGTCGCTGAACGCATCCCACGAACCGTCCTTGTTGCGCTCAACCCACAGTCGCTTACCCATAGCTGCTCCTTTATTTTCAGCCGCCGACGATCTGGCCCATCGCCATGCCAGCGGGGGAGCGCGGCACCTGGCCGCTCTCCCGCATCATTGGACTTCTCTATTATGTCCCTAAGCTACACTGGTGCACATGGCTTTGACCGAAGAACAACTCGCAGATATTCGCTCCCGTATCCCCGCACGTCCCGAAACGGACATTCCGATGCCCTATGAGGACCTGGTGCGCAAGATCCTGACCGAAGGCACACTGAAGTCCGATCGCACCGGCACCGGCACGATTTCCCTGTTCGGCCAGCAGATGCGCTTCGACCTGTCGAAGTACTTCCCGTTGCTGACCACCAAGACCGTGTTCTTCAAAGGCCTGGCCTACGAGCTGCTGTGGTTTTTGAAGGGTTCCTCCAACATCAACTGGCTGCTGGAGCACAACGTGCATATTTGGGATGAGTGGGCGGACGAGAACGGCGATCTGGGCCCGGTCTATGGCGTGCAGTGGCGTTCCTGGCCCGCGCCGACCCCCGAGGACCCGAATCGCACCATCGACCAGATCTCCAATGTGCTCGACCTCATCAAGCATCATCCGGATTCGCGCCGCATGATCGTCTCCGCGTGGAATCCGGCCGAGGTGGAGAAGATGGCGTTGCCGCCCTGCCACGCGCTCTTCCAGTTCTACGTGGCCGACGGCAAGCTAAGCTGCCAGCTGTACCAGCGTTCCTGCGACATGTTCCTCGGCGTGCCGTTCAACATCGCCTCCTACTCGCTGCTCACCATGATGATGGCGCAGCAGACCGGGCTCAAGCCGGGCGAATTCGTCTGGACCGGCGGCGACTGCCATGTTTACGACAACCACGTCGACCAGTTCCTTGAGCAGCTGGGCCGCAAGCCCTACCCGTACCCGACCATCGAGATCCGTAAGGCCGATTCCCTGTTCGACTACCAGTATGAGGACTTCAAGGTCGTCGGCTACCAGCATCACCCCACTATTAAGGCACCTGTTGCGGTCTGATGCTGATTACCATTTCGTGGACAGCGAAGACTGTGAAGGTGACGGACCCCGAGTCTTCGCTGTCCACTACACTAAGGCCCAGTTCCGCAATCCAGGAGGAGTAAGCGAAATGGAGCATGACAGTAGCCGTAGCGGCTATCACGAACCCGAGCCCGGATCTGCCGGGCTGTCTGCCACTGAAGAAGACTGGGGTGACGATTATCCCAAAACCTTCTCGGTGAATCTTATCTGGGCCGAAGCCCGCGACAAGGAAGGTCGCGCCGGTGCCATCGGCCTCAATGGCGGCATGCCTTGGCGCTGTGCCGAGGATATGAAGCATTTCAAGGAGCTGACCGTCTCCCATCCGGTGATTATGGGTCGTAAGACCTGGGAATCGCTGGGGGTCAAGTACCGGCCGCTGCCCAACCGCGACAACATCGTCGTTTCCCACGATCCGATGTACCGTGCGCCGGGGGCCACTGTGGTCACCAGTCTTGACGACGCGCTTGATATGGCCCGTCAGGAGGCGATTCCGGACGACGGTCTGGACCGTTCGGAGATTTGGATCATCGGCGGTGCCCAGCTGTTCGCCAAGGCTTTGCCGTTCGCGGACAAAGCCTATGTGACTGATTTGGCCGCCACCGTGGATGCCGACAGCTACGCGCCCGATATGGCGTCGCTGGTCGAGGCCGGGATGTGGCGGGAATCCGAAGTGGGCGAGTGGCATACGCCCGCCAAGGAGGAGTCCGGCATCGATTCCTATCGTTTCCGTATCTTGGCTAAAACCAAGTAAGCATGCGAATCCGGCTTATGCCCTTTATAGCGGCATGAGCCGGATTCATATTCATTCGACCCCAAAAACGCATTCGGGCCGTGTGCGGCCCGGTGAAGCCCGATTGAGGATTGATTCAAAGCTATGAGCAATACCCAGCCCTACACCGTAATGACCGTCTGCACCGGCAATATCTGCCGTTCGCCTATGGGCGAGATCATTCTGCGTCACTCCTTTAATGAGCGCGGTCTTGGCGACCAGGTGAACGTGGAATCCAGCGGTGTGTCCGATGAGGAGTGGAGCCACCCGATCGACCCGCGTGCCGTGCGCGTGCTACGCGAACGTGGCTATGGTGATGAGATTCCGCGTGACCACTTCGCACACCGCATCTCACGTGAGGAAATCGACCGTACCGACCTGTTCCTGCCGATGACCGCCTCCCACATGCGCGCCCTGCTGCGCATGCTGCCGGCCGGCAAGCGCGCCGAAGTGCACATGTACCGCAGCTTCGACCCGAATCTGCCCAAGCCGAAGCCCGGCCGCGAAGATCAGATCGATCTGGTGGACCCGTGGTACGGCGGCAAACACGAGTTCGAGGTCGCCATCGACCAGATTGAGGAAGTCGCCCCGTACATCGTCGATTGGGTGGCGAAGCAGCTGTAGGAATCGGCCTGTGGCCGATGCTGTGTGTTTCGCAGTCTTACGACTGCGGGTCTCTACCTCCGTCACCGCTTCGCGGTGCCACCTCCCTCGTCAGAGGAAGGTACAGAATAATACCTCCCTCTGTAAGGGAGGTGCTGAGCATAGCGAAGCGGAGGGAGAGACTAACGAGTCTGGTGCCTCAGAACACCAGTTGCACCAGCAACATATATACAATCGTGCCGCCGGCGATTGAAAGCAGCATATTGCGTTTCCATACGTGCAGCAGCACGATGACGGCGCAGGCGATGAGTTCCGGAAGGCCGTGTGAGCCGGTCAGAATCGGGGTGTTGCGCAGTGCGTACACCACCAGTAGACCGGTCATCGCATAGGGCAGGACCCGGCCGAAATACTCGATGATGCGCGGCGGCTGCTTGGATTCGGGAAACACCAGAAACGGCAGAAAACGGGTGCACATCGTGCCCAGCACCACCGTCACGATAGTGATTGCGCCTTGCCAGATGGTCATCGTCATCGCGTCTGTCCTTCCTTCTGCTGGTCCGCTGCGTGGCTCATGGCATGGTCTGCCGTGGCTTCCGGGGCGTCGGCGGCCGGCCGCAACACGTCCAGATGCGGGCGTAGCGCGACGAACAGTATCAGCATGGCGATCATTGAGGGAATCATGAAATCATTGGCCCCGAATATCAGCAGGCAGGCCAGTGATGTCAGCACACCGATGACGGCGGACAGTTGCTCGCGGTGCTTGCCGTCGAGCCACTGATCGAGGAAGATCACCAGAAATAGCGCGGTCAGTACGAAATCAAGACCGTCGGTATTGAACGGCAGATGCGCGCCGATCAGCCCGCCCAGTGTGGCGCCGGTCACCCAATACAGCTGATTGCACAGCGTGACCCAGAAGTAGAACCAGCCTCGGTCGATACCGGCGGGGATTTTCGCGGTGGAGTTGATGGCAAAGGTCTCGTCGCACATACCGAAAATCAGGTACGGACGCTTCCAGCCGAGCCCTTTGAATTTGCTGAGCATGGATAGTCCATAAAACAGGTGACGGGCGTTGACCATCAGGGCCAGCAGAAAGCCGGCGAGTGGGTTGAACGCGGAGAGCAGCAGATTCACCGTGACGAATTCCATTGAACCGGCGAAGATGAACGCGCTCATGCACATCGGCCATACGAAGGAGAAGCCTTTGGTGCCCATGAGAATGCCATACGAGGCGCCGAGAAACAGGAACCCCAGGCAAATCGGTATGGTCAGCGGAAATGCCGCTTTGAACGCCGGCAGCCAGGCGTTGGTGTTGGTGTTGGCGGTGTCTGCCATGTGGATGATGTTCTCCTTGTACAACTGGTCTGCCGGCCGATGTTCGCCGATGATGCCATATGCGGTTATACACGCATGGTGTCGATAAACGGGGTGAGGGTGGCGTCGGGACCCTGTGCGCGAAGTCACAGTGTGGAGGATGTCACATCGTCTACGGTGGGATAGTCCTTGTGGCGGGCGCGAACACGTGCTGAGATGAAAGCATGAGCACATATCAAGCGGGCCGAATGCTTTCAGACCTGGTCCCGCGAATACGAAAAGACCTCGGTCGCTATGACCGAGGTCTTTAGTGAAGTACCCCCAGAGAGAGTCGAACCCTCGTTGTCAGATTGAAAGTCTGGTGTCCTAACCGTTAGACGATGGGGGCGAACAACTCGAATTACTCTACGGGAGGTTGTTCGGTTATGCAAATCGACAGCATTTCGGCGTGTCGCAATCAGTTCAGAGTAACGGCCTGATAGGTGAAGTCATGAATCACGCGGCCGGCGGCCAGGCCCTTCTTCTCGAAGTTGGTGAGCACGCGGCCCTCGAATCGCTCGGATTCGGTGAAGTCGGCGTGCGGCATATCGGCGGCCATGTCGGCATTGCCCTTGCCCACATGTTCGGTTGGCAGGCTGACGGTTACGCTGCCCAGGTTCTTCCAACCGTTGAGCCCGTCCATCACCTCGTGCACGTGCAGGGCATAGTCCTCGATGTCGGTGGCGATGCGCCAGACGCCGTCTGTGACCAGTGCGCGATGAATGTCGCCGGCCATGGCCTCCTGCACGATGCGGCGCTTGTGGTGCTTCTTCTTGGGCCAAGGGTCGGGGAAGAAGGTCCATACCTCGGCCACGGTGCCGGCCGCGGTCACCTTGAACAGCTCGGGCGCATTGACCTGGGCCACGCGAATGTTGGTCAGCCCCTGCTTGCCGGCGAGCAGCAGCGTGTGAGCCACGCCGGGGTCATAGACCTCTAGGGCAAGGAAGTTCGTCTCCGGGTGGGCTGCGGCTGCTGCCACCACGTTTTCTCCCTGCCCGGTGCCGATTTCCACAATGAGCGGATTGTCGTTGCCCCATGCGGACTCCACGAACGCGCGGTCGAGCGTGACGCCTTCGCGCACGTCCAGCAGGTTGCCGGCCGCAATATCCAACAGATATGTGCCGGCATAGTTGTCCCATGCGCGCTGCAGGCGATCGTCCAAACGCCCGGAGCGGCGTACGAAGGAGAGCACCTTGTGCAGGGGGTGCGCCGGTGCCTCGGTGTGGTCCGTGGCCATCGCGGCGACGGAATCGATTGCTGTGGATTCGGGATCGGTCATATATTCCTCGGATTTTCCTTGTGCGCCGCACCGCTGTTCATTCATTAGGTCGATTTGGCGTTCATTAGATAGGTGGTGTGCGATACCAACCACCATATCAAGCCATTTACCCGGTGTCCGTGCGGGCCGGCTCCGGGCCGACCTACCTAATGAACGCCAAATCGACCTAATGAATGCAGATATTGCCGGACGACACCACCGTTTTGTGCGATTATGTTCGTGTGATATACTCAAATTGTTTCAAAAGGTAACAAAGCGGACCAAAAGTGAACAGCCGCTGAGTTCCCCACGGCCGACACTTTGCAACCCGCACAAGGAAAGGTCAACTATGACAGTTCTCGTCACCGGCGGCTGCGGCTACATCGGCGCGCATGTCGTTCACGCACTCCATCAGGCCGGCGAAAAGGTCGTTGTCGTCGACGATCTGAGCTACGGCAAGCCCACTCGCATCGAAGGCTCCCGCCTGTACGGCATGGATATCGCCGCCCCGGGCGCCGGCGAGCGTCTGGCCGAAATCCTCGATGCCGAAGGCGTCGACTCCGTGATCCACTTCGCCGCTCGCAAGCAGGTCGGCGAATCCGTGGAGAAGCCGCTGTGGTACTACCAGCAGAACATCAACGGCATGCTCAACGTGCTCACCGGCATGACCCAGTCCAAGAACGCCAAGAAGCTCGTCTTCTCCTCCTCCGCCGCCACCTACGGTGTGCCGCCGGTCGACGTGGTGCCTGAGGACGTCGTCCCGATGCTGCCGATCAACCCCTACGGCCAGACCAAGCTGTTCGGCGAGTGGATGGCACGCGCCTGCGAGCAGCCGTTCGGCATCCGCTTCTGCGCGCTGCGCTACTTCAACGTGGCCGGCTGCGGTCCGGTGGAGCTTGAGGATCCGGCCATCCTGAACCTCATCCCGATGCTGTTCAATCGCCTCAAGCAGGGCAAGGCTCCCGCCATCTTCGGCGACGACTACCCGACTCCGGACGGCACCTGCGTGCGCGACTACATCCACGTCTCCGACTTGGCCGACGCCCACATCGCCGCCTTCAAGTACCTCGACCGTGACGAGCGCAAGTACGACGCCTTCAACGTCGGCACCGGCGAAGGCACCTCCGTGCGCCAGATCGTCGACGAAGTCAAGAAGGTCACCGGTCTGCCGTTCGCCGAGGCTGTCATGGCCCGCCGCGCCGGCGACCCGCCGCACCTGATCGGCTCCCCGAAGCGCATCAACGAGGAGATGGGCTGGCACGCCAAGTACGACGTGGAAGACATCGTCAAGTCCGCGTGGGATGCCTGGCAGGCCAACCCCGAACACCACATCGACGTCGACACCTGGAAGCAGGCTGACTGAGATTGACGATTGCTTTGCGGTGGATGCCGTGAAGTGCTTCTGTTCATAAGGGTGTGACCGGGGTTCCGGTCGCGCCCTTCGTCGTTTTGTGGATGTTTGTGGCAGACGTGTTCGCGTGCTGGTGATAGCAAAAACCTTGAAATTATGCGGAACACGCCGAAGTTTGCATGACCGGCGAATTTCAGTAGTATGTACATCTGTTGCCTCACGCAAGTGAGAACAATGGCCCCGTAGCTCAGTTGGTTAGAGCGCCGCCCTGTCACGGCGGAGGTCACCGGTTCAAGTCCGGCCGGGGTCGCTGGAATGGTTATGAAGCCCGGATTATCCGGGTTTTTGACTGTTCATGGCTCTGTAGCTCAGTTGGTAGAGCGAGCGACTGAAAATCGCTAGGTCAACGGATCGACGCCGTTCGGAGCCACCATGATAAGGCCCCGCCTTGTGCGGGGCTTTTGCATATCCGTCACGTACCTACTCCGGCGGGCTGGCCGGTCAATGCAAAGGCTGAGATTCAGTCGATGCCCCAGCACTCCGTAAATCGTGCGGGACAGGCCCATCATCAGGGCGAATGCGGCAGGTCCCGCCAAGTCGCCAATCACCTTGGTCTCGCCCAGACCGGACTCGGCGAACGCGCTGGCCCACTGGCTCATGCCCTGTTCGGCCGCGCCCGCGCACAGCATCATAAGGAACATCAGGTAGAACACCGGCTTCTTCGACAAGTCGGCGAACCGCATGGTCGCCGTGCCCTCCGGCACAATGCGCGGCATGGGAGCGCCAGCGAACATCGCGATGCCGATGGCAGGCACAATCGCCCACAAGCAAGCGAGAACCGGCCATGAGTCAGTGCCGAACGCAAACAGAAACAGCGTGGAGATGACCACGGTGCCGAGCTGGCCCCAGCAGTAGAAGGAGTGCAGCAGGTATTGATTGCGCTACGCGCGAAGTAAGCGGATAGGAGACGAGTTTCTCGGAGAGCATCAAGCGACTCCGGAAAATGGTCTTATCGTTGAGATTTCGGGCGATTGAACTGGTTTGGTCAATGGACAATACTTCGACAAGTGCGGAATTCCGCCATTTCTTGCCATTATTTTCAGTGTTGTTCTTTCAACGTGTTTTCAGGTGAATGCTTATGCGCGGAGTAGACTGGGGAACCGTTGGACCACTCAAAGACAGAGTGGACCACCAGTTAAGACACTAGTTCAAAAGGAGAGCCCCTATGGTCTACCGCATGATTTTCAACCAGACTGCATACTTCGGACGTGGCGCGATCAAGGAGATTCCTGCCGTCGCGAAGTCGCACGGTTTCACCAAGGCATTTATCGTCACTGATCCGGTACTGCTGGAGACCGGTACCGCCGAGAAGGTCACCAAGGTTCTGGATGAGGCCGGCCTGCCCTACGAAGTGTTCTCCAACGTCAAGCCGAACCCGCCGGTCGAGTGCATTAAGGACGGCGTCGCCAAGTTCGCCGAGTCCGGTGCGGACTTCCTGATCGGCCTGGGCGGTGGTTCCCCGCAAGACACCTGCAAGGGCATCGGCATCATCACCGCCAACCCGGAGTTCGCCGACGTGCTTTCTCTGGAAGGCGTCGCGGATACCAAGAACCCGTCCGTCCCGATCTTCGGCGTGCCGACCACCGCTGGTACCGCTTCCGAGACGACCATCAACTACGTGGTCACCGATACCGCCAACAAGCGTAAGTTCGTGGCTGTCGACCCGCACGACATCCCGATCGTCGCTTTCGTGGACCCGGATCTGACCGACTCCATGCCGCGCGGCCTGAAGGTCGCCACCGGACTTGACGCCCTGACCCACGCCATCGAGGGCTACATTACCCCGGGTGCCTGGAGCCTGTCCGACTGCCTGTCCATGCAGACTATTCGCATGATTGCCAAGAACCTGGCCAAGTCCGCCGACGGCGACATTCCGGCTGGCGAGCAGATGGCCTACGCGTCCTACATCACCGGCATGGCCTACTCCAACGTGGGCCTCGGTCTGGTGCACGGCATGGCTCACCCGCTGGGCGGTCGTCTGGGCGTGGCCCACGGTGTGGCCAACGGTATTCTGCTGGCCCCGGTCATGGAATACAACAAGGACTTCACCGGTGAGAAGTACCGCGACATCGCCGATGCGTTCGGCATCGAGGACGCCTACACCGGCGACCTGGAGAAGGTGCGCGAAGAGGCCGTGCAGGCCGTCCACAAGCTGACCGTGGATCTGAAGAACCCGACCACGATTTCCGAAGTGGGCGCCACCGAGGCCGACCTTGAGCCGCTGGCTCACGACGCGTTCCACGACGTGTGCACCCCCGGCAACCCGCGTCAGGCAACCGAAGAGGACATCCTCGCGATTTACAAGTCGCTGATGTGATCAGTCGATGACAGTAAGCATTAGCTCCCTCTGATGAGGGAGCTGTCAGCGTAGCTGACCGAGGGAGAGAAGTTGCGGCGTAGCCGCTGAATAATAGATATCGGCCTGCGGCCGATTCAATGTTTTAGCGACTGCGTCGCAGTCTCTCCCTCAGTCTCACTTCGTTCGACAGCTCCCTCATCAGAGGGAGCTTGCATAAGCAGAGAGGGCTCGTATATCAAGCTACTTTTCGTGCTTTTCGTCGTAGACTTCGTCAGTGGGGGTCTCGTCGTACAGCTGCTTGCCTTGCGCCTCCGCCAGTTCCATCTGCTCGTTGATCCACGCGGCTTCAGCAGGATTGATATCCGCGGAATTCAGCACTTTCTGCCACACCGGGTAGAACATGTGCATCGCCGGATACATGGCGGTGAACAACACCTCCGGCTTATGCGTGCGCGTATGTTGCGGATGTGCATCAAACGTATTCTTAAAACGTCGCATGTAGTTCAGGAATGAACTCAGCGACGTGTCCATCCGTCGCGCGCTCATCGCGGCGATCATGCGCGGCGAGTACACGGTTTTCAGATTCTTGCCCATCAGATGCAGGGAAATATCGATATCCTCATGCATCACATCGGCCTTATCTCGGCAGACCTCATTCGCGATCTGATGCCAGGCCGAAGCGCGCAAGGCCATATTCGAGCCGAACAGCAGCGGCTGGCCGCCATCGGCACGGTAGATTCGCTTGCGTAAGGAATTGTCGCCTTTCAACCCGAAATGACGTGAGGGCATGTCGTAATACATCACCGGACCAGTGGCGCCCATCGCGGCCGGGTCTTCGGTGAAGATGCCGGAGACCACCTCCACCCAGTCAGGCCGAATCATACAGTCGGCGTCAAAACGGCCCAGCACATCGCCGGTCGCGGCGTTCAGACCAAAGTTGCGGGTGGGAATCAGCCCCTGTTCATCGTTCTGGTGCAACAGTTTGACCGGGGCCTCGGGATGTTCGGCGATGAACTGTTCGACAACCGCACAGGTGTTGTCCGTAGAACGGTTGTCCACCACCAGCACCTCATGCGGCATGATGGTCTGACGGGTGGCATTCAGCAGGCAGTCGCGGATGCGTTCGGCTTCGTTCCACGCTGGGATGATGATCGAAACGTTGAGCATAACATCAACAATAGAAAAGCGGGTGTACGCCGCCGGCGTATCCGAGCTTCAAACCCCTCGCTACAATGGGGAGCCATGAGCGAACGCGCGCGAAACGTAAACAGCAACGACACGTCGAGAACCGGTGCCGTAGAGGCCGGGGCAGACCCGGACGACGAGAATCGTATCGACTTTGGTACTTTGTTCCCCGCCAAGGGAGATTCCCGCAGGCCACCGGAATGGTTCGGCCGCGCGCTGCTGTATGTGGCCCTCGCCGTCATCGTGTTCATGTTCTGCTGGCGCTCGTGGGGCGACATCTCCTATCTGGTGCTTGACATCATCATCTCGTTGTTCCTGGCGCTGGCCGTCGAGCCGTTGGTTGTGGCGCTGGTGGCTCATGGCTGGAAGCGTGGCGTGGCTTCCGCCGTCAGCTTGGTGGGCGTGGCCGTGGTCGGGGGTGTGCTGCTCACGCTATTTGGCAACATGTTCGTACAGCAGATGATTGCCATGGTCCGCGGTTTGCCGGCCATGTATGAGCAGATTCGTGAGTTGGTGGACCAGTATGCCACATTCAAGATGCCGGAAATCAGCAATCTCGGCATGGAAATCTTCAACAATATCCAGACCTCGTGGGTCACCGATTTTGCCGGTACCGCCATGAGTACGGTGGGCGGCCTGTTCTCCTTCCTGCTGAACCTCATGACCGTGGTCATGACCGCGTATTACATCTCCGCCGCCGGTCCCAAACTGCGCCGCTCCTTCTGCCAGTGGCTGGCCCCCAACACGCAGCGCCGATTCCTGCTGGTGTGGACTGTGGCCCAAGGCCAGATT
This sequence comes from Bifidobacterium sp. 2450, assembly GCF_041900695.1. Taxonomy (NCBI): domain Bacteria; kingdom Bacillati; phylum Actinomycetota; class Actinomycetes; order Bifidobacteriales; family Bifidobacteriaceae; genus Bifidobacterium; species Bifidobacterium sp. 2450. The sequence goes on along the minus strand of NZ_JBHEEA010000004.1, from coordinate 58,394 downwards.
TCGTCCTTCCTGTTCTCCCGTTCGATTCTGGCGTTGATCAATGCCACTTGCACTGCCATCTTCTTAGAGATTCTGCGTGTGCCCTACTGGCTGCCGTTGGCCCTGTTCTGCGGCGTGGTATCCCAGTTCATCCCCACGGTCGGCACCTATATCGGCGGCGCGCTGCCGGTGCTGTTCGCTTGGGGCAACCGCGGATGGACGTACGCCGTGGCGGTGCTGGTGTTCATCATTGTCTACCAGCAGATTGAGAACCTGATTCTCTCGCCGAGGATTTCGCAGCGCACGATGGATATCAACGCGGCCGTCGCCTTCCTTGCGGTGCTGGCGTTCGGTTCGCTGTTCGGCGCGTTCGGCGCGTTCCTGGCGCTGCCGGTCACCGCATCGCTGCAGGCCATCTTCCGTGCGTACACCAAGCGCTATGAGCTGATTGACTCACCGCTGATGAATGATCCGACTCCGGAGAAGAAGTCCAAGATCGTCAAGGCGTCCGAAGCGTTCGGCGAGCATGTGCTGCAGCCAATCGGCGAACACATGCCGCGTGCGGCCAAGGGGTCCACCAGCCGTGTGCCGATGAACGAGGAACTGCGTTTGCTGCAGGAACAGATTTATGCGATTCCGCCACGCGAGACGAAAGAATCCGATTTGGACGATTCCGCCACCGTGGCGATTCCGAAGAACGTGCTATCCTCCAGCGCTCGCAAGGGATTGCGTGGCACTGAGCCGGAGCCGGATACCGATAACGCCGATAATACAGTCGGTGCGGATGCAAGCTCTGACGAGCCGGATACGGCGGCGATTCCGCAGCGTGGTGCCGCGGATACGCAGCAGTCTGAGCAGCCCGAGCAACGCAAGCAAACCAAGCAGTCTGATCAATCTGCCTCCAGCAATCCTAGGGCGGGGTGGCGCTGATGACCCTGCTTTCCGTGCTCGATATTCTCCTGGTAATCGTCGGTGGTGCCGGCATGATATATCAGGGGCTGTGCATCGTGATGTCCCTGTTCGCCAAGCCCGTGCGCTTCCCCGACGCCCCGATGACCAACCGGTATGCCGTACTGATCTCCGCGCGCAACGAAGAAAACGTGATTGGCAACCTTATTGGGTCGATTCGCGATCAGACCTACCCGTCCGACCTCATCGACATCTGGCTGGTGGCCGACAACTGCACCGACAACACCGCCGACGTGGTGCGGTCTTTGGGCTGCCATGTGGTGGAACGCCACAATCTTGAACTGGTTGGCAAGGGATATGCGCTGACGTATCTGTTGGGGCATATGCTCGACATCGGTGTGGCCGATGATTATGAGGCCTACTTCGTGTTCGATGCCGATAACAAGCTGGACAAGCACTACTTCGAGGAAATGAACAAGGCGTTCTGCTCCGGATTCAAGATTCTGACCAGCTACCGTAATTCGGTGAATCTGGCGGATAACTGGGTGTCTTCTGGTTCTGCGCTGTGGTTCATCCGTGAATCGCGATTCCTGTCTAACTCGCGTATGATTCTCGGTTCCTCTTGCCATGTGGGCGGTACGGGATTCATGTTCTCCCGCGAGGTGATGAAGCGGAACAAGGGATGGAAGTTCCACCTGCTCACTGAAGATCTTGAATTCACTATGGATTCGATTCTGCATGGCGACCGCATCGGCTATTGCGGTACTGCGATCCTCTACGACGAGCAGCCGGTTACCTTCTCGCAAAGTTGGCGTCAGCGTTTGCGTTGGAGCAAGGGGTTCCTGCAGGTATTCCGTTATTATGGCTCGGCATTGCTGAAACGCGCGGTTCGCGAACGTGATTTCTCCTGCATCGACTTCACCTTGATGCTGTGTCCGTTTACCGTGTTGGGCGTGATTCGCGCGGTAATGGGCTTGCTGTTCGCCGCGTGTGGCTTCGTGAGTTGGCTGAGCCAGCTGCAATCGCTGGCCGTTTGGTCCAGCGGCATCATCACATCGGTGTTGGGCCTGATGGCATTGGCTGCATTGACCATCATTGTCGAGCACGACCAGATCGGTGCCACGAACAAGGAGCTGCTCGCCTATGTGCTCAGCTTCCCGATTTACATGCTCAGCTACGTGCCGATCTCCTTCCAGGCCATCTTCGCCAAAGCCCAGTGGAAGCCCATCGCGCATAAGGGCTGACCGATTCCGCTAGTCCGGAGCCGCTCAGCGGGGCAATCCAACAGCAACCCGGGGGTGTTTCGCTGAGGGGTGGCTGGTGGGCTAGAGTGGATGTATGAACTTAGACAATACTCAGGGGAATGTCGGATTTCAGCCGCCGATGATGCCAGCCGCCGCTCCCACGTCTTCGCAGCCGCAACAGCCACAGCCGCAAGCATGGCCGCCGAATCCGAATGCGGCGGTGTCCATTCGCGGCCTGTTCAAGCACTTCGACCGGAAGATCGCCGTCAACGGGCTCGCACTTGACATTCCAATCGGCTCGTTCTACGGACTGGTGGGCCCTAACGGCGCCGGCAAAACCACCACGCTCAATATGGTGACCGGTCTATTGGTGCCGGACGCCGGCACCGCCATGATTTTGGGCCATGACGTGTGGAGCGACGTGAACACGGCCAAGCGCATGATCGGCGTCATGCCCCAGCCCGACCAGATCTTCGACCGACTGACCGGTTTGCAATTGCTCGTCTACTCCGGCATGCTGCGCGGCATGAGCCGCGAGGAGACCACGCGTCGCGCCCAGGACCTGCTCAATGCTTTCGACTTGGCTGGGGCCGCCAACACGATGGTCACCGATTACTCGGCCGGCATGACCAAGAAAATCTGCCTGGCCTCCGCGATGATTCACAGCCCGCGCATTCTGGTCTTGGATGAGCCGTTTGAATCCGTGGACCCGGTGTCCAGCGCCAACCTCAAAGACATTCTCATCGAATACGCGAAGACCGGCGGTACGGTGATCATCTCCTCACACGTGATGGCATTGGTCGAAAAGATGTGCACGCACGTGGCAGTAATCAACAATGGTCTGGTGTGCGCGGCCGGCACGGTGGACGAGGTCGCTGCTGGCGAAGAACTCGAAGACCGCTTCCTGCAACTGGTCGGCGGCCGCCACGAAGCCGCCCATCTCGCGTGGCTCGATGGCGGGCAGGCCCAAGCCCAAGCACCAACTTCGGCCCAGCCGGCCCATCCCATTCCGCCTACGCCCGCCACACCTACCGATGAGGCCCGCCGATGATCAGCAGCGCCATCACCCTGGTCCGCCTGCGCTGGACGCTCACGCTCGCCACCCTGCGAAAATCGGCGTGGCAGACCGTCGCCTATGTCTTTTCCGCCGTACTCGCGGCCGGCACCATCATCGGCACCGGCGTGCTCGCATGGTTCATCGGCATACTGCCGCCCTTCACCGTGAACGCGGATGGCTTTCCGCTGAACATCCTTGGTCCCGGAGGCATCGTCAACATAGTCGTCGTGCTGGTCGGCGCGACCATGACCATCTTCATCGGCTTCATCCAGCTCATGATGCTTGGCGAAGGCTCCATCATGAACCCACGCAAATTCGCGCTCTACGGCATCGCCGACCGCAACCTGCAATTCGGCTTGCTGCTTTCCGGCCTGTCCGGCATCCCCGCCCTTACCGGCGTGGCCTCACTGATGCTCTGGACACTGGCCTATCGGCATATGGGACCAGCCGTAATCATCAGTTCCCTCCTCGCCGCAGTGCTGGCCGTCATCACCATGATGAGCATCTCCAAACTGCTCATCGCCCTATCCACCACGCTGGTGACCAGCAAACGCGGCAAAGGCGCGTTCTACATCTTCATCGTGCTGACGTTCGTCATCATCTGCCAGTTGCCGAACATTCTGGTCAACTCCGGCATAGCCTTCAGCCTCAACACCGAAACCTGGGGCGCGGCGACCACCATCGCCGCATGGACGCCGTTCGGCGCGGCCTTCCAACTGCCGTTCGACGCGCTTACCGGAGCCTGGGCGGTGCTGCTCGCCCGCATCGCCATCCTTGCCGTCACATGGATTGTCTGCTTCGCCGTATGCACTTGGTGTTTGAGGCATGAACGGCTCACCATCGGCGCAAACAGTCCGTCCGAGACCGCCAAAGGCATCGGCGCATTCGCATGGATGCCCGATTCGGCATCCGGCGCGGTGTCCGCACGCCTGATCACCTATCTCAAACGAGACCCCCGCCAAGCCATGACCTTCGCCATGCCGGTCCTGTTCCTGATCATCTTCGCCTTCCAGGCGCACGGCATCAGCGCGGTCGTCTGGCAGTCGCTGATCTGGTGTGGCTGGTTCATGTCCGTGGTGGAAAGCAACGGGCTCGCATATGACGGCCGCGGCTTCACCATGGAAGCCATCGCCGGCGTGCGTGGCCGGACCGACAGAATCGGCCGCGTACGCGTCTACGTCGGCATCATGGTCGTCCACATGGTGCTGCTCTATCTCGCCGGCATCGTGCTGGTCGGCGCACTGACCGGCCGCTGGGCGCAGCCCGATGAGCTCGTCATCGGCCTGATCTTCCTCGCCGTGGGCATGGGCGTCGCCTTGAGCGGACTGGGTGTGTCCGAAGTCACCTCCTGTGTACTGATGTACCCGGTCGCCTCAATGGACAAGCCGTTCTCCGCGCCTCAAGGCCGCGCCATGGCCCAAGGTTTCTTCCCGTTCGTCTACATGCTCGGCAGCCTGCTGCTCATGCTGCCCACCGGCATCGTGGCGCTGGTCATGCTGCTGACGGGAGCCGAAGGCGGCATATGGCTGGCGATTATTCCGGTCGCGCTGGCCAACGGCATCGGCATCCTGGCACTCGGGACATGGCTGGGCGGTAAGCTGATGGATGCGCGAATGCTCTCGATTGTGGCAACACTCGACTCGTTCGCCTCATTGCAGAAATGATCGCCTTGGCATAAGGAGCACGATGGTATCTACAGCGGTATCACGCCGTCAGCGGCGTGAAGCGCAACGGCGGACCCAACGATCGCATCGCCGAACACTGACCGTCATCATTTCCGCACTGACCACCATCGCCCTGTTCGCGGGGTACTGCGCCGCCGACATCACCGACGTGGCCCCCGGATTATTGACGTTGAAGCCCGTCACCGCACCTGTTTTTGCCGATCCAGCCACCGCCAAATCGGGCGGCACCGTCGCTGGCACCTTGAACACGAACAAGGCCATTGATTCCACGGCCGCTTCTGCGCTGGTCAACGAATTGCTGTCCGCGCAAGGCGTGGGAAACGATACGTCGGTGATCATTGAAGACGCCCAAGGCACCGTCGCTGCCGAACACGAGTCGAACACTCCACGCGAGCCTGCATCCACACTGAAAACGCTGACCGCGCTCGCCGCCTCATCCACCCTGAATATGGCATCCACCTTGGATACCCAAGTGTTCCTCACCCAATCCGATGACGGCACCAATACGTTGACTCTCAAAGGCAATGGCGACATGCTGCTGTCTGCAGGCGATTCTGACGCCAACCATACCAACGGACGTGCCGGTCTGAACACCTTGGCCAAGGCCACCGTGGCCGCGCTCGCCCAGCGAGGCATCACTTCCGTCAATCTCGAGTACGACGACACCCTATTCGGCGACTCACGCATTTCCGCAGGTCTGTCGGAAGGCGGCGCAGTCTTAAGCGACTACACCGTCTACTTCACGCCGGTCTCATCAATGGCGATTGATGGAGGCCGCCAATACACCGCCGATACGCCTGCGCCGGCCGACCCCGATGATTCGGCCGGATACCCGGAACTGTCCCAGCACACCGCCAGCGACGCGGCCACGAAATTCGCCGAACTGCTCCAATCGAACGGCGTGGCCGTTACCGGAGACGTGACGGCAAACACCGCTCCATCCGGCGAAACGCCTTTGGCTTCGGTGAGTTCGGCAACACTGTCCGAAATCATGGCATACACGTTGCGGCATTCGGACAATACGCTGGCCGAGGAGTTCGGCAGACTCACCGCCTTGGCGAAATCAGCGACAAACAGTCCTGAAGGCGGCACGGAAGCGGTCAAATCCACTCTGAACGATCTCGGTCTCGACACATCCGGTCTGACCATGGCCGATTGCTCCGGCCTGTCTCCCGGCTCCCGGCTCACCGTACGCACGCTGGCGGCCGTCCAACAACGTAATCTGACCACCGAGAGCGGTGCTGCTGGTGCGGAAGGTCTATCCATCGCGGGGTTGGTGGGCACGGCGCAGGATCGGTATACGGATGATGCCGTGGCTGGTCTGCTGCGCGTCAAAACCGGCAGCCTCGGCACGGTTACGTCGATGGCCGGCAATGTGTCCCGCACCAATGGGGGAGCGTTGTCGTTTGCCGTGGTGGTCAACAATCCTGAGGATTATGCCGCCGCACGTAGCGCCATCGACTCGTTCATCACCAAGCTCGCGAGGCTGTAAAAGAGGCATCAAGGGCCATCAAGGGCTACAAAGGCCGTAAACGTCCATAAACGCACGAGTGCCTATAACCAGAAAAAAAGGTGGTGAGTACATGGCATATTCCGCACGATTGCGCAAGGCCGTAGGCGCGGTCCGCGCAACGTTGAGCGCCGTGGAACTATGCGATGTGCAGGCTCCCGAATTCGCGCAGCATGGGGACCATGCCGTTGCCTCCGATGCGCCACTCGTGCTCGTGGCCTGTTCAGGCGGGCGCGATTCGATGGCACTGGCTGCGGTGAGCCATATCGTATGCACGTCCATGGGCGTGCGTTGCGGTGCCGTGATTGTGGATCACGGCTTGCAGGAGGGTTCCGAACAGGTCGCCAGCGAGGCCGCGGATCGTTGCCGCGCGTTGGGACTGGGCCCGGTCATCGTGCGCAACGCAACCGTACAGGCGCGCGGCGAGGGCCTCGAAGCGGCCGCACGGCAGGCCCGGTATGACGAGCTGTGCGCCGCGGCGCATGAATCGGGTGCCATTGCCGTGCTGTTGGCCCACACTATGGACGATCAGGCGGAAACCGTATTGATTGGCCTGCTGCGCAGTCGAGGCGTGGATGCGTTGGCTGGCATGCCGCAGGTCTTCACACGCAGTGGCGCGACTTTTGCGCGGCCACTGCTTACCCTTACTCGAGCCGAAACCACCGGCATCTGTGAAGACTTAGGTATGGAATATTGGGATGACCCCACCAATGGCGATGCGGTAGACGGCGAGTTGCCGAATGACTATCCGTTGCGCTCGCGGGTGCGCCACGACCTGCTGCCGGCCATCGAACGATTCGCTGGATTCAATGTCACCCGCCATTTCGCCGAAAGCGCACGGTTGGCCAGAATGGATAAGGAGTATTTGGATCAGCGATCCGACGAGGTGATGGGGGAGGCGGTTACGGCAGTTGATTGGCCGGCATCGTCGGCAGCGGTATCGACCGATACGCCACGAGCCTGTGCGGCAGGCGATACCAACGATTCAAGCCATGGCATCGGCCTGATGATTAGCGTCAAACGTATTGCACGTGAGCCAGAGGCGATTCGGTTGCGGGTCATCGCTCACGCGCTGAGCCAAGCCGGTGTGAACGCCAGTGCTGCCCAGATTGCCGCCATCGACCGGCTGGTCGTCGATTGGCATGGGCAAGGCGGCGTCTCACTTCCCAGAGGTTATTCAGCCAATCGCAAGAAACACGTCATTCGCGTGTGCCAAGATGGAGCGCATGCGAATCGCTGACGTTGAGGAAGATATTGACCACGAGCTGGTCAGCAAAGAACAGATCGATGCCAAGATCCACGAGATGGCTGCTCTCGCGAGCGAGGATTACCGCGATAAGAATCCGCTGCTCGTTGCGGTGCTGAAAGGGGCCGTGAATACGCTGGTCGCGTTCACCCAGACCATGAGCATTCCTGTACAGATCGACTTTATGAGCCTGTCGAGCTATGGCTCGGGCACAGTGTCGAGCGGTGAGGTCACAGTCAGGCAGGATTTGTCCGCCGATGTTCGCGGACGGCACATTTTGATTGTGGAGGATATTGTTGATTCAGGACGCACGCTCGCGTGGCTGGTCGCAGAACTGAAACGTCGTGGTGCCGCTTCCGTGGAAGTCTTCGCTTTGCTGAGCAAGCCTTCCCGCCGAGAGGTGGACGTTGATGTGAAGTACGCCGGCTATGAGATTCCGGACGAGTTCGTCGTCGGCTTCGGCCTCGACTTTGACGAACGCTACCGTAACCTCGATTCGATCGCGGTCCTCAAGCCGTCCGTCTACCAAGGAGTGCAAGCATGAGCTTCCCGCAAGGGCCGGGTAACGGCAATAACCCGAACCCGAACAACAACCGTAACAACGGCAACCCGTTCACCAACCCGTTCAACCATGGCAATAACGGGGACAATGGCAAAGGCAACAAAGAGAACCGCCCGATATGGCAGTCCCCCTGGCTGTGGGGTGCCGTGCTCGTGGTCATGGTTGTGCTGATGTTCCAGATGTTCGCCGGCGGTGGCACCAAAACCATCGATACTAAAGATGGTTTCGCGCTGATCAATCAGGGCAAGGCCACATACGCCGAGATTACGGACAACAAGCAGGTCGTCCGCCTTGAGCTGAAGAATGACTACACCAAGAAGAACGCCGACACCGGCAAGGTGACCAACTACGGCAAGAACGTGCAGTTCCACTACACCTTCGCCCAAGGCGCACAGGTGGCCAAGGCCGTGGAGAACGGCGATCTCGAAAAGGGCTGGACCTCGAATATCGAGCAGACCAGTGTGATGAGCTACCTCATCACCTCGATTCTGCCGTTCGTCATCATCCTCGCCCTGTTCTGGTGGCTGATGAGCCGCATGGGCGGCGCCGGCGGCATGCTCGGCATGGGCGGCAAGAAGAACAGCGGCAAGCTGCTTGAGGGCCAGACCCCCACCACCAAGTTCGCCGATGTGGCCGGTGAAGACGAGGCCGTGGCCGAAGTCGAGGAAATCAAGGACTTCCTTAAGGATCCGTCCAAGTACAAGGCGCTGGGTGCGCGCATCCCGCGCGGCGTGCTGCTGTACGGCCCTCCCGGCACTGGTAAGACGTTGCTGGCCCGAGCCATCGCAGGTGAGGCCGGTGTGCCGTTCTACTCGATGGCCGGCTCCGACTTCGTCGAGATGTTCGTGGGTCTCGGTGCCTCCCGTGTGCGTGACCTGTTCGATGAGGCCAAGAAGAACGCTCCCGCCATCATCTTCATTGATGAGATCGATGCTGTGGGTCGCAAGCGTGGCTCCGGTATGGGCGGTGGCCACGACGAGCGCGAGCAGACGCTGAACCAGCTGCTCGTCGAGATGGACGGTTTCGACAACGACACCAACCTCATCATCATCGCCGCCACCAACCGCCCTGACGTGCTCGACCCCGCTCTGCTGCGTCCGGGTCGATTCGACCGTCAGGTAGGTGTGGCCGCCCCTGATCTGGAAGGCCGTGAGGCAATTCTGAGGGTGCACGCCAAGGGCAAGCCGTTCGTACCGGACGTCGACCTGCATATGGTCGCCGTGCGTACGCCGGGCTTCACCGGTGCTGATTTGGCCAACGTGCTCAACGAAGCCGCGTTGCTGTGCGCCCGTGCCGGTGCCCAGTTGATTGACAACCGCGCCATCGACGAGGCCATCGACCGCGTTCAGGCCGGCCCGAAGCGCAAGTCCAAGGGCATGGCTCTGGAAGAGCTGCGCAACACCGCATACCACGAGGGTGGCCATGCGCTGGTGGCCGCCGCCTTGAACAACACCGATCCGGTGACCAAGGTGACGATTCTGCCGCGAGGCCGCGCCCTCGGCTACACCGCCGTCATGCCGACCTCCGACCGCTACTCGCAGTCGCGCAACCAGCTGCTCGACCAGATGGCCTACGCGATGGGTGGCCGCACCGCCGAGGAAATCGTCTTCCACGACCCGACTACCGGTGCTTCGAACGATATCGAGAAGGCTACGAGCATCGCCCGTACGATGGTGATCGAATACGGCTTCTCCGATAAGCTCGGCGCCATCAAGTGGGGTTCCGACGACGATCAGACCACTGTGATGGATGGTCTGCAGCCGCGCAAGTACTCCGATCGTACCGCTGAAGTGATCGATGACGAAGTGTTGAAGCTGGTGGAGACCGCGCACACCGAGGCATGGACCATCATCAACGACAACCGCGATATTCTTGACGAGCTGGTCCGCCAGCTGCTGGTCAAGGAGACCCTGAACGAGAAGGAACTTGCGGCGATCTTCGCGCCGATCAAGAAGGCTCCGGTTCGTCCGGTGTGGCTGTCCAACGACCGCCGCCCCGACTCGGACAAGCCGCCGGTGGAGATTCCCGAAAGCCTCAAGCGCTCGGTCGGCATGAAGCCGGAAGAGTAGACACGATGACGATTCGGCCCGACCTGTTCATGTGGTTTCTCACGTACGCAGGCCGGGCCGACGTCGTTGTGGACAATGACAAGGGAGAGATGAGATGAACGAAAATATAGAGTCTTGCCAGCGGGAGAAACGCACATACGACGAGGAAGGCGTGCGCGAGGCCGTACGTCTGTTCCTGAAGTCGATTGGCGAGGATCCCGAGCGCGAGGGACTGGTGGAAACGCCTGACCGCATCGCCCGCGCGTGCCGCGAGCTGTTCGCCGGTCTGCAGGCCTCGCCGGCCGATGTGCTGGAGAAGCACTTCGACGTGGACACTAACGAGCTGGTGCTGGTCAAGGACATCGAACTGTATTCGGTGTGCGAGCATCACCTGCTGCCTTTCCATGGCGTGGCCCATGTGGGCTACATTCCCGCCAAGGATGGGGTGATGGGGCTGAGCAAGCTCGCCCGACTGGTTGAGGTGTATGCTCGCCGGCCGCAGGTGCAGGAGCGTTTGACCCAGCAGATCGCCGACGCGCTGGTCGAGTATGCGGGCGCACGTGGTGTGATTGTGGTGACCGAATGCGAGCACCTGTGCATGTCGATGCGCGGCATCAAGAAGTCTTCCGCCCGCACGGTGACCTCTGCGGTGCGCGGTCTGCTACGCAACCCCGCTACCCGAGCCGAAGCCATGAGCTTGATTCTTGACAAGTGACGCAACCTAGGCTCCCCTCTCTGAGGGGGAGCTGTCGCCGTAGGCGACTGAGGGGAGCGAAGGGAAACAACGAAGGGGAGATAACCTATGACTGATTTGCAGGCGTTGCATGACACTACGCACACCATGGTGATGGGTGTGCTCAACATCACCGAGGACTCGTTCTCGGACGGCGGCCTGTGGCTGGACCCAGCCAAGGCGGCCCAGCACGGGCGCGACATGATGGCCGCCGGCGCGGATATCATCGACATCGGCGCCGAATCTACGCGCCCCGGTGCCAAGCGCGTGTCCGAGGCCGACGAACTGGCCCGTATCACCGGCGCCGTCAAGACGTTGATTCCGGCCGGTGCCGTACTGTCCATCGACACCACGCGCGCATCCGTGGCCGCCGCCGCACTGAGCGAGGCCGCGCAAATTATCAACGACGTGTCCGGCGGCACACTGGACGCCGAACTGCCGCACGTGGTCGCCGACCACGACTGCCTGTACATCGTGCAGCATTGGCGCGGCTGGCTCGCCGGCTCCAAGGGCGCGAACCCCGATCAAGACACCTCCGTATACGAGCATGGCGTATTGACCGACGTACACGACGAACTCATGCGCCAAGTCGACGGCGTGCTGGCCGCCGGCGTAAAGCCTGAGCGCATTATCATCGATCCTGGTCTGGGCTTCTCCAAGCCCGGCATCGAGCATAACCTACCGCTGCTGACCGGACTCGAGATCTTCCGCGCCACTGGATATCCGGTGCTGATTGGCCAGTCCCGCAAGCGCTTCATTTCGGCGATGCTTACCGGGGCGGGTGCTGCCGGTGCTGATGGCCCGACCATGGCCCAGCGCGACGACGTGACCGCAGCCTTGTCCGCCCTGTCCGCCGAGCACGGCGCATGGGCCGTGCGCGTACACGATGTGGCCAAAAGCCGCGCCGCCGTCATCGCCGGCAACACCTGGCGCGAATACGCATGATTCCCCTGGCTCCCTGTTTTTGGTTGCTTCTAGGTCTTGGCTCCACTCGGGCGAGGGGAGCTGGCGCCGAAGGCGACTGAGGGGAGCATTTGAGCAGAAAGCCTTACCAATGGACACCATCACACTTACCGGCGTACATGCCAACGGCACCCACGGTGTGCTCGCCTTTGAACACGAACGGCCACAAACCTTCGTCGTGGACGTCACCCTGCACCTTGATCTGGCCGCAGCCGGCCAATCCGACGATCTCAACGACACCATCGATTACGGCCGCGTGGCCAAGGATATCGCGGCTGTCATCGAAGGCCCTCATGTGGACCTGATCGAGCGTCTGGCCCAACGTATCGCGGATAAGATTCTTGCCGATGCGCCGGCCGTCGCCTCCATCGACGTCACCGTGCACAAGCCTCACGCGCCCATCGTCGTGGCTTTTGCAGATGTATCGGTCTCCATCTCGCGCGTGCGTGCCACCGATAATGGACGTACTGCTGAAAAGCATGTCATCCATAACGCGGTGGTGGCCTTGGGGGGCAATGTGGGCGAGGTGGAATCCACCTTGCGAGCCGCCATTCGAGAAATCGATGCGTTGCCTGGCACGCAGGTGACCGGTATTTCGCCGCTCTATCGCACGGCCGCGTGGGGCATGGCTGACGGTACGCCGGATTTCCTGAACGCCGTGGTGGAGCTTGAAACCACAATGGGCAGCCACGAATTGCTCGCCGCGTTGCAAAACATCGAAGCGAACCATGGGCGAATTCGTGAGAATCATTGGGATTCCAGGCCGTTGGACTTGGACATTATCGACTTTGATGGCATCACCAGCGCGGATCCGGATCTGGCATTGCCCCATCCGCGTGCTTGGCAGCGCGCGTTTGTGCTGGCTCCCTGGGCGGCGCTGAATCCGAACGCCAAACTTGCCGGAGCCCATGAGGGGCCTGTAGCCGATTTGCTGGCCGCCGCGCCGAACCGTAACGCCGTGCAGCTCGAGAGCGAAGACTGGATGCTCGGCGGGCATGCAGTCAAGCAAGAATCAGCGTCGGAGTCGGAACCCGTCTCACGCAAGGCGATTATTTCGCTGGGTTCCACCTCGCAGGATGCCGAACGGCTGTTCCGCGAAACCATCGTTTCCATCGACAGTGTTCCTGGCAATCAGGTACAGGGCATTTCGCCGCTCTACCATGTCAGCCATTTCGACGGCCCAGACGCGATGAGCGCGGTCATCCAAATCGAAACCAAGTTGCCGCCCGCCGACCTGATTGCCGTATTGGGCAGCATCGAAAGCGTTCATGATCTGGCAGTCGACCTTGACCTTGTCGACATGGAAGGCGTGACTTCCGACGAGCCCAACTGCAGCATTCCTTGGCCGTCGGCCCGTAACCATGCGTCGGTATTGGCACCTTGGCTGGATATGGACCCGAATGCTTCTCTGGGCGGCGACCCGGTGGCCTTCCTTTTGGCCATGGCACCGGATGCCGGACAGGTCGGATTGCTATCGGACAACTGGATACTGTCGAACAGTTGAGCTGATGGCGGAACCAGTTACGAACGGTAGGCTAGAAACCAGACGGTGACGGACCAGTCTCCGGCCTCGAACAGCCGGGCATGGCAGTGACGAAAACCAAATCAAGATGAACAGCCCAGGCGCGAGGGCCGTTCGCAAACAGCAAACAGCAACGCAACGATAAGGAGGCCGGACATGAAAACACGGCGAACACCATGGTGGCAGTATGTGATCGGTGCCGTGCTGGGCCTGTTGGCGGGTATCGGTCTGGCCTCCTACGGCGAAAGCTCGGGACTGTCGCTGATTGGTGCGCCTCGGATTGTGACCGGATTGCTGGCCGTGCTGGGCGTTATCGTGCTGATCTTGGCCCTGCAAGTGCATAAATACGCGAATACCGACCCCAAGAAGCGTCCGCATAGCTTCATTAATCCCACTATCGCGGTGTATACGCTGGTGTTGGCAAAGGCACTGGGATTGGCGGGCGCAACGCTTGCCGGCTGGTATGGCGGTCAGATTGTGATGAGCCTGAGCCATATTGAGGCGGATTTTTATGCACACGCCGTCACCGAGTGCGCAATTGCGGCCGTGGTGTGCATCGCCGACATGATCATCGGCATTATCGGCGAATGGTTGTGCCAGCTACCGCCGAACGAAGGCCCCGAAAACCCGAAAATCAAGGAAGCCAAGCGCCATAGCGACATAGCCCAAGCCTACAAGCGGTAGTCCGAACAGCAATTATTGGCCGCGTGCGAGAAATATTGGGGTATGTGTGATGTTCTACGCTGTGTAATTCGCACCGTGTTTAGTTAACTGGCTCTTCGCATTTCGAGGTGGTGACATTTTTTGGACTCCCCGACCGGGAGGAGAACCCTTTTATGGTGAAGTACAGCAAGGAGCAGCGCGACAGGGCCGTGGACCTGTACATCAGATACGAGCGCTGCGCCGCGGACGTGATACACGAACTCGGCTATCCCAGCAGGGGGATGCTGCCGGTGTGGTACCGGGGACGCCTCGAGGAGGAACGCACCGGAAGACAGTCCACTCGCGGGAAACGGTACCGGCGGTACACGGACGAGCAGAGACAGGCCGCCGTGGAACATTACCTCGGACACGGCAGGCGTCTGAAACGCACCATGCGCGCGCTCGGCCATCCGAAAAGCCATGAGCCGTTCACCGCGTGGATCGACGAGCTCGTCCCCGGCCGACGCAGGCTGAGGCACGGCCCGGTTCCCGAGGAATCGAAGCGGGAGGCGGTGGTCGCGGTCGCGTCCGGAAGGTTGAAATCACGCGAGGCGGCCGCCGAACTGGGCGTGGAGGCGTCCGTCGTGAGAAACCGGAAACGGCAGATGCTCGCCGTATCCAAGGAGGCGCACGTGACGGAGACACCCGGAGAGAAGCCCCCGACGGCCGGGGAGGGGAAAACCGGCGCGGAGCCCCTGACGCCGACGACCATGCCGACGGCCGCATCCGGCCCCCGGGACGCGGCCGGCCTGGCGGACGCGGTGGCGGCGTCGGAGAAGAGGCCGGCGGAGACACGGCCCGTCTGGACGAGCTGGACGCCGACGTCGAGCGGCAGCGGCGGGAGAAGAGGGAACCGGACATCGAGATCGCGATCCGCCGTGGGGCGTCGGAGCCGTTGGGAAAAGAGCCGGGCGCAGTCCCGGAAAACCTGACCAGCCGCGAGAAGGCCATCCTCGTCGAACAGACCAGTGAGAAGCTCGGCGTGACCGCCAGAGGCCTGCTGCCCATGGTCGGCATCGCGCGCAGCGCGTACCGCTACCGGCTCAACGCCATGAAACGTCCCGACAAGGACGCACCGCTGCCGGAGCTCGTGCGCGAGGCGTTCGAGAACAGCAGACGCCGCTACGGGTACAGGCGCGTCCATCTGGAGCCGAAAAGCATGGGCGTCAGGGCATCCGCCAAACGGGTCATGCGGCTGATGACCCCGCATGGTCCGGTGCCGCTGTTCAAGAGCGCGAAGCGGTACAGCTCGTACAAGGGCGAGCTCACCAAGGCCCCGAAGAACCCGGTGAACCGCGACTTCCACGCCGAGGCGCCGAACCGGTTGTGGGTCACGGACCTGACCGAGTTCGCGATCCCGGCGGGCAAGGTGTACCTGTCTCCGGTCATCGGCCGCCACGGCGGCATGCCGGTCGCGTGGACGATCGGCACGAGCCCCAACGCCGCATTGGCAACGGGATGCTCGAGTCCGCGTGCTCCACGCTCAAGACCGGCGAGACGCCGATCATCCACTCGGACCGTGGATGCCGCTACCGGTGGGACGAATGGATCCGCATCTGCGGGGAGCACGGGCTGACGCGGTCGATGAGCGCGAAGGGCTGCAGTCCGGACAACGCGGCCGCCGAGGGGTTCCTCGGCAGGCTCAAGCAGGAGTTCTTCCACAAGCGAAGCTTCCAAGGCGTCTCGATCGACGGGTTCGCCAAAATGCTCGACGAGTACATGGTCTGGCACAGGGACAAGCGCATCAAACTCGAATACGGGATGAGCATCATGGACAAACGCATCCAGCTCGGGCTCGTCGCCTGAACGTGCGTGCTATCGTTGCGAACGACCATTCAGACAACGAAGTCCAACAAAACGTCACCACCCCCCAAACCTCAACATCCAATTGAACACATACACATGGGTGTTGCTCGGGATGCGGTATTCCGCCGGTCTCGGATTGCATGCCGACAGACGGCCGGAAGTCTTTTTCAGCTTCCTCGCCACGGTTCGCGAAAATCGATTGATTTCATGAACCATGGCAGCGAAATCGCTCCACGGTTCTTGGGTGGAACGTTCGGCGCTCGAGCCGTGGCGCGATATTAGCAATCGGAGTCTCGACATGCTGCGTCTAGTCCCCCGTTAAAAACACACCAAGAAAACGCTCGCGACACACCGTGGGCAAGCTTTTGACTCCATGGCTTGCGCTCGTGCAGGTCGGCTGTTATAGTGAATGAAAAGCTTTTCAGGCCCATGTAACTCAAATGCGGAGGGCCACCGAAACGCGAAGAGCTGCTTTTCGTAAACGTGCTTTTTGTGAGCCTGCTTATGAAAAGCTTTTCATAACTCCAAAGGCGACAAATGCACCGTTGCTCTTGCCGCCTCGGCCGAAGCAATTCGGCGGATATTGCCCAATGAAGGACACAGTAAGGAAGGACCAATGAAGGAGAGCCCCTACAGTAAAGTACGCAATGCCGTATCGGCGGTAATTGCGGGCCTGGTGTGCGTGTCAATGCTCACGGCCTGCTCCTCGTCCACCTCCACGGAAAGCACTGAAGACACTGCGGCCACCGCCCTCTCCGTGGCGGAAAAGGCGATTGACGGCAAGGTGCTGTCCACCGGCGCAAACGGTGAGGAAGCGGCATCCGCGGATGTCGCCAATCTGACGGATGAGGAAGTGCAGAAGATCAAGGACGCCCATCTCAAGGCGGCCTTGGTGTTCCACTACGCAGGCAATGATTGGTACAACGCTCAGGTCGCTGGTCTGAAGGCCACTTTCGAAGAGCTCGGTGTTGAGATCATCGCCATTACCGATGCGGACTTCAGCCCGGACAAGCAGGTTTCCGATATCGAAACCGTGCTGGCCCAGAACCCCGACATCATCATCTCCATCCCGACCGATGCTACGGCAACCGTTGCGGCATACAAGAAGGTGGCCGAAGCCGGAGTCACTCTGGTGTTCATGGATCAGCCGGCCAATGATCTCGAAGCAGGCAAGGACTATGTGTCCGTGGTCTCCGCCGATAACTACGGCAACGGCGTTGCCTCCGCTCACATTCTCGCCAATTCCATCGGCAAGAAGGGCAAGATCGCAGCCCTGTACCACGACGCGGACTTCTTCGTGACCGAACAGCGTTACGAAGGCTTCAAGAAGACCATCCAGGACGAATACCCCGACATCGAAATCATCGCCGAGAAGGGTGTTTCCGATTCCGATCTGGTCTCCCAGTCCCAGTCTCAGGCCGACGCAATCATCAACCAGAACCCCGACCTGAAGGGTATGTGGGCTCCGTGGGATGTTCCGGCTGAAGGTGTTATGGCTGCCGCTCGTAGCGCCGGCCGTACCGACCTGAAGATCACCACCATCGACCTCGGCGAATCCATCGGCGTGGCCATGGCCCAGAACCAGCTGATCGCCGGGACCTCGGCTCAGCGTCCGTACAATCAGGGCGTCACCGAGGCGGAGATCGCCGCCGGTTCCCGAGTGCTTGGCAAGGATTACCCCACTTACGTGGCACTGTCCGCACTCCCCGTGACCCGGACGAATCTCTCGGACGCATGGCAAGAGGTCTACCACGATTCTCTGCCGAGCGACATCCAAGATCTGCTGAAGTAATAAGCCGTACATGATCGGAAGCACAATGGAAACTCAAACCTCAGTAGTGCATATGGAGCATGTCCATAAGCAGTTTTCCGGGGTCAGCGTGCTGGACGATGTCTCGTTCGATCTGCGTCGTGGCGAAGTCCATGCACTGGCAGGAGGAAACGGTGCCGGCAAATCGACGCTGATGAAAATCCTGCAAGGCGTCTACTCCCTGGACTCCGGCACGGTGCAGATAGGCGAGGAAGAATTCACCTCACTGTCAATCGAGACCGCACGCAAGGCGGGAATCGGCATGGTGTTCCAGGAATTCTCCCTCGTCCCCACAATGAGCGTCGCGCAGAACATCTTCATGGGCGCGGAGACGCTGGATAGCTGCCATTTTCTGGACAAGAAAAGCATGCGCAAGCAAGCGAAGCAGCTTCTGGACCGATTGGGCGTCGACCTCGACCCGGATGTTGAAGTGGGAACACTGGCAACGGGATACTGGCAGTTGACGGAAATCGCCAAAGCGCTGCGCGCCGATGCCCGGGTGCTGATTCTCGATGAACCCACGGCCTCGTTGAGCGCCGCGGAAACGGAACGATTCCTCGATCTGGTGCGGCATCTCAAGAACGAAGGCATCTCGCTGATCTACATCTCCCATCGTATGGATGAGATTCGCAAGATCGCCGACCGAATCACCATTCTGCGCAACGGCAAGAACCTGCTCACTTCCAATGTCGCCGATATCTCCGATGAGGAGATTATCGAAGGCATCGTCGGTCAGCATACGGAAAAGCTCGGCAAGCATCAGCAGCAGGAATCCAAGATCGGCGGTACCTTGCTGAAGGTCACCGGCCTCAGCGCCAACGAGGGCGTCGACAATGTGAGTTTCGAAGTGCGAGCCGGCGAGATCGTTGGTCTCGCGGGTCTTATGGGATCGGGCCGCACCGAAGTGACTCGCGTACTGTTCGGCATCGACAAGATCACGTCAGGCACCATCGAACTGGCCGGCAAACCGTATGCGCCCAAGTCCGCCAAGGACGCAATGTCTCATGCAGTGGCTCTGGTTCCGGAAGATCGCCGCGAGCAGGGTCTGGTGGTATCTCATTCGGTACGCAACAACCTCACCCTGACCCGCTTGGACGAATGCCGTAGCAACGGATTGCTGTCCAATAAGAAGATTGAGGCAATCGCTTCGGATCTTATCCAGAGGTTCTCAATCAAGGTGGACGATCCCGCAGCCCCCGCATCGAGATTGTCCGGCGGCAACCAGCAGAAGATCGTCATTGCAAAATGGCTGGGGCGTGAGCCTGATCTGCTGATTATGGACGAGCCCACTGCCGGTGTCGACATCGGCACGAAGTCGGAAGTGCTGGCCAGTGTGACCGAGTTCGCCAATGGCGGCAAAGGTGTGCTGTTCATCTCCTCCGAGCTTTCGGAAATGATCGCGGTGTGCGACCGATACGTGGTGATGAAGCGCGGCAAAGTAGTCGCCGAACTCAGCAGCGAGGGCATCGACACGGAAGCGGATCTGCAGCTCGCTATTCAGCACGCCGGAACGGACGCTGACGAAAGCCAATCAATCCAAGGCAGCGAAGCATTGGAAGGAAAAGAGTCATAATGGTACAAGCATTAAAGAAAATCGATATTCGAAGCAATATCGTCTACGTCGGCGTCGTAGTGGTGTTCATCCTGTTCGCCCTGATGCTGTCGGGCAAAGGATTCACCAGCACGGTCAACCTGCTCAACATCCTTCGCCAGTCCTCAATCATCATCGTGATGGCCATGGCGATGACATTCGTGATAGGCGCCGCGGAAATCGACTTGTCCGTCGGCTCGATTGCCGGTCTCGCCTCAGTGGCCACAGCCATGGCCATTGCCCGGTTCGGCATCGTGGCCGGTGTGCTCGCCGGATTGCTCGTGGGTGTGCTGTGCGGCGTGATCAACGGCCTGCTGGTCGCCTGGGCAAAGATACCGTCATTCCTGACGACATTGGCGATGATGGGCATCACCGTAGGCGTCGCCCAATGGATTACGGACTCCTCGCCTCAGCCGATTCTGAACGCCAACTACAACTTCATCTTTGGCGGCGGCCAGATCGGCATCTTCCCGGTGATCATCATCTGGGCTCTGGTGTTCTTCATCATCGGTGTGATCATCCTCGGCAAGACACGGTTCGGCAAGTACACGCTTGCGGTCGGTGCCAATCCGTTGGCCGCCAAATACTCCGGTATCGATGTGGCGAAGATCCGTTTCTCGGTGATGTTCTCATCCGCCATGTGCGCGGCCGTTGCCGGCATGCTCTACGCAGGGCGTCTGCAATCAGGACGATTCCAGTGGGGTGATGGCGATGAGATGAACGTGATCGCCGCTGTGATCTTGGGCGGCACCGCACTCTCGGGTGGTCGTGGATCCGCGGTCGGCGCAGCAGCCGGCGCCATCCTCATGGCAATGATCAACAACGGACTTATCCTCGCGGGCCTATCTTCCGCCCAGCAGCAGGTGGTGCGCGGCATCATCATCGTGCTGGCCGTCGCATTGGCCAAGCGCAGCAACGATTGATTTTCCATACACATGTGGAATAACGAAAGGAACAACTCATGACAACCACAGCTAATCGAGTCGTCACCGTTGACGATTCGGCGATTAAGGTCAACGGCGAACGAGCCGAACTGTACGGTGGCGCAATCCATTACTGGCGTCTTGACCGAGACAAGTGGGAGAAGATTCTTGACGGAATCGTCGACCTCGGATTCACCATGGTGTCCATCTACATTCCTTGGGAAGCCCACGAGCTGTCCCGCGGTGTGTTCGACTTCGGTCAGGTGGATCCCCGCACGGACATCGATGCTTTCCTGACCCTGTGCGAAGACAAGGGGCTGAACATCGTGGTGCGCCCCGGCCCGCAGATCAACTCCGAAATGACCTGGTTCGGCTACCCCAAGCGCATTCTCGATGATGAGCGTCTGCAGGCCAAGAACTCCAGCGGAGCAAGGGCCGTGCTGACTCAGGTGCCGAAGCCGATTCCCGCACTTTCGTACGCCACCGACGCGTTCTTCGAAGAGACCGCACTGTGGTATGACGCGATCTGCCCGATTCTCGCCAAGCATGCGGTCAACAACGGCGGCGGCATCGTGGCCTGCCAGGTCGATAACGAGATGGCATTCTTCTTCGGCATCAATGCCTACTCCGGAGACTTCTCCGATGCTTCCCTGAAGCTCTACCGCGAGTTCCTGCTGGGCAAGTACGGCTCAGTGGAAGGCGTCGCCACCGCGTATGGACTCGGCCATATTGATGATTTCGATGCCTTCCAGCCGCCGCGCCGCTTCGAGCGTGCGGATCAGGCCAGCATCCCGTGGTACACGGATTGGTCGGAATATCGCGAGCGTTACCTGATCGATTCCATGGATCGATTGGCTGGTATGCTGCGTGAGCGTGGCCTTGACCAGATTGCGCTGTTCCACAACT
This sequence comes from Bifidobacterium sp. 2450, assembly GCF_041900695.1. Lineage (NCBI taxonomy): Bacteria > Bacillati > Actinomycetota > Actinomycetes > Bifidobacteriales > Bifidobacteriaceae > Bifidobacterium > Bifidobacterium sp. 2450. The sequence goes on along the minus strand of NZ_JBHEEA010000004.1, from coordinate 37,198 downwards.
ACCCGCATCCGCTGGGACCGGGTGGTGCGGCCTCCGGTTTCACGTGCCCGTTCAATCTGCCGAAGCTGGAGGAGAAGCTCGACTTCGTCGGCTTCGACATCTACTCGCGCAAGCATCTGTACAATCACGTGAAGACCGTCGCCTCCTATGTGGTGGGCTCCAGCCGTTTCCCGTACATTCCTGAATTCATCGCCGGCGTGTGGGCTTGGTACCTGCATCCGGGCGACGCAGCCGATGAGGAGTTCGTCACCAAGGCCGCGTTGATGCAAGGTATCAAGGGTTTCAGCCGCTATATGATCGTCGAACGCGACAAGTGGTTCTTCTCGCCGATTCGCCGTGACGGAACCGTTCGTCCGATGTCCAAGATGCACAAGACCATGAACGAGATTCTCAAGGGCGTCGATTTCGGCAACCTGCGCCGCCGCAGCGACGTGCTGCTGCTGGCCAACCGCGAATACGACCGTCTTGAGGCCTCTTCCGTGCTGGTCTCCTTCCCCGGCGACTTCTTGGAAACTCCGTCCGGATTCTCCGAGTACCCGAACCGAATGACGGTGGCGGATGAGAAGTTCGGCTTCGATTCCATCGTCTCCCGCGAGAAGGGCGATTACTTCAACGCATTCAACGAATCGTTGAAGACCAGCGGCGTGGGCTATGTGCTTTCGGACACCGACCTGAATCCGCGGCGCTGGGCCGGCTACCGTGCCGTGGTTCTCGCCACGGAGGACTGGCTGGATGAGGCCACTCAGCGTGCTCTCGTCGAGTATGCCATAGCCGGTGGTTTGCTGGTCGTCGGACCGAAGGTTCCTTCGCTTGGACACACCATGGAGCCCTGCACCGTGCTTGCGGATGCACTGGGTCTTGCCCCGGGACGCGTTGGAAGCACGTCGGCCGTGTCGGTCGGTTCCGGCTACGCCATCGTGGTTCCCTCCCTCGAGCAGGCCAAGAACATCGGTGAAACGATTGCACAGACCACCAACGTGACTCGATTCATCAGCGACGACAGCCGTGTGGATGTTGTGGTTCACGATGACGTGACTAACGACGATCGTCAGATCGTGTTCGTGTGCAATCCCACTGATCAGACCATCACCACCCACGTGTCCGTCGACCGTACGCTGGTCAGCGCTCGCGAACTGTGGAATGACGTGATGCTCAATGTCGCGAACGGCGGCCTTGACCTCACGCTCGAACCGTACACGATTATGATCTGCGACTGCGCTGTCAACTGATAACAACCAACTATCGCAATACATCACACGAAAGGAATACGCCATGTTGGGCAAAGACGTCCTAATGGAAGATATTGATATTGATCAGTGGCGCAACGCGCAGGATCTGCTTCTGGAATCAGCCAAGGAGAAGAAACGCATCATCGTGCTGCACGACAACGGCGTGGTTCGCAAATGCGAGCACACCGACGGCCTCCCGGTTGCAGGCGCACCGGCAAGCATTACCGACGCGCAGAAGCAGGCCAAGGAGCTCTATGAGCAGAATGCCGACAATGTGGACTTCGTCGCCATATTCGAGCGGAGTGCTTTCGATGAGTACTTCTCCCGTATGCAGCAGTCTTGGGTCGCCGATGAACCGCTCGACTCCTTTATACATCGCACCTACGCTCTGCTGGATGAGTATCCGGACACCATGGTGACCTATCCGGGGCCGGCCAAGGAGGTGCTGGGCCTCCAGTACCGTTTCGGTGTGACCCGCAACGAGGCCATTGTGCTGGCCAACCGCTGGGTGCAGCCGGAGTCCTCCCTGCTGCTGGGTGTCTATGATGACGGCGGCCTGTGGGCCAGCCTGGTGATGACCTTTGATGCTGAACTGACCATGGTTGAGCTGACGACGGTGGACGCCGAGCGCGTTGACATCAAGGGCGATCTTGGCGAGGTCACGTCTCGTGCCATGGAATGGATGACTAAGCATCATCGTTCCGACGCCACCGCCTTGGTCTGGACTCGGGACGCTTTCGAGCAGTTCCGCACCGCAAAGAACAAGGAATTGGCGGTCGCTAAGGTTCTTGCTGAAGGCACTGCAGTGGCATTGCGTTCGTAATTCCTGAACAATGCAAGGGCGTGGTGAAAAGCAAAATTTTCCCCACGCCCTTTTTCATAACGCACCAGTGTTAGATTCTGCTAATAAAATGTAATTATTCCAACCATTACGATACGAAGAGGAGACCTTATGGGCGACGATAAAAACGCGCGTTCGGGCATTCTGGATGTGGCACGGGTCGCCGGAGTCTCCCCAGCCACGGTTTCCAGAGTCATCAACGGTACCGCGAAAGTATCGCCGGCAACGCGTCAAGCAGTTCAGGCGGCAATTAAAACTCTGCATTACGAGCCCAATAAATTCGCTCGCTCTCTCATCACCAATCGTTCGGGAATTATCGGTGTGCTGATTGATCGTTCAATCCGTTATGCTACGGCGAACGTGTTGGTGCAGTTGGAGGAATACGCCTCGCTGAGGGGATATATGTCCGTGGTGCTTACCGTGGACAAGCCATTCCGTGAGCGCTTTATGCAGGCTCTCACCAAATTCAGGTCGCTGTCTGCGGAGGGCATCATCGTTATTGCTCCGCGTATAGAGTTGTCTGAAACCATCGTGGACTGCAATGTGCCGGAACCGGTCATTATCGTGAGCTCTGAATTGAGCGATATCGGTATTCCTATGGTGGGGGAGAACCAGTATGACGGCGCTTGCCGGGCGATCCGGCATCTCGCGCAATCCGGTCATCGAGAGATTTGGCATGTGGCCGGTTCGCAGGATTGGTTCGATGAGCGGCGGCGTATGCAGGGCTGGCAAGATACCTTACGGCAGCAAGAACTGGGGCCGGGCAGAATGCTTCAGGCGTCCTGGTCGCCGAAGTCGGCCTACGATATCGTGATGGACACGGATTTCTCTCATAGGCCAGATGCCATATTTGTGGCTTCCGATCATATGGCGATGGCCGTGATTTCGGCTTTGGTCCGGAAAGGGTTGCGTGTACCAGAAGATATTTCGATAGTGAGCTTCGATGACGCCGAAGGCGCTGCCTATGCCACTCCACCGCTGACAACGGTCAAACAGAATCTGCCGGCCGTGGCGCGTAAGGCGGTGTCTTTGCTGGTCGATGTCATCGAAGGAAGATCGGTGAGCGCGGTAACGGTGATGGATTCCAAGCTGGTGGTGCGCAGTTCAACGCGAAGCCGCATTACCACGCATTAATATTTGAGGCTTCTGCTGTTTTCGTGGGTTAGGTTCTTGGTTGGGGCAGGTGTATGTCGAGTCCGCCGCAGCGGAGCATGATCAGGGCGATGATGTTGTTCGCGTGGTGGAAGCCGTAGGCCGTGCGTATGGTGACCTTGATCCTGTTGTCGGACGCCTCGAGCCTGGCGTTTGGACAGCCCAGTTCGGTTGTCCTGAGGATGTCGGGCCCATGACGGCGGGTCTTCCGGGGCGAGTTTGGATTGGCAACGGTGTGTTGGACTGTTTCTAGAGGGTGTTTCCTTGTTGTGTGAACTCCACGGGGCTCAGGTACCCGAGGGTCGAGTGGAGCCGTTGGTGGTTGTACCACCACACGTACCGGTTGACGTCCGAGCGTAGTTGCTCCACGTTCGTGTAGACGTTCCTGTGGATGAGTTCCTTCTTGACGAGCCGGTCGGTGGATTCGACCACCGCGTTGTCGTATGGGTTGCCGGGTCCGGAAAGGGAACGCGTGATGCCGAACACGTCGAGCATGCGTTCGATGCGTTCCCCGGTGAACCCGCCGCCGCGGTCCGTGTGGAACACCTCGATCTCATCCAGCGGGAAGCGCAGCGCGGCGAACGCGGCCAGCACGAGATCGGCGTCGTGCCTGACGCCGGCCGAATGGCCGGCGATCTGCCGGTTGGCCAGGTCGCCGGGCAGGCAGACGTACGCCCACGAACTGCCGACCCTCACGTAGGCCAGGTCGGAGGCCAGATGGGTGCGCGGCGCATAGCCATTGAACTCGCGGGCGAGGATGTTGGGAGCCGGGTCGTCGTTCGGCCTGGCCGGGCGTGGCCTATAGGCGGCCTTGGAATAGGAGCCGGCCATGCCGTTCCCCTCCATGATCCGGTTGATGCGGCGGCGGGACAGCGTCACGCCCTCGTGCCCCAGGGCGTGCTTGATCCTCCTGGCCCCGTACACCTTGCCGCCGTCCCTCCACACGCGCCCCACATCCTTCTCGTAAGGGTCGGCGCGTTCGGCCTCGGGGTGTTCGAGCATCCAGTGGTAGGCCGACCTGGCAACGCCCAGGACCCCGCACTGCGCCGATATCGGGCAGCGGCCGGCGTCGGACCGTATCACGTCTACCTTCGCGCGGATACCGGCGCCGCTTGTTCTGAAACGCCGACCTCCATCTCCAGCTGCCTGTTGCGTTTCCTCAGTTCGATCAGCTCGTTCTGCTCGGGCGTCCGGTTGTCGACGGCCCTGGTCGAGCCGCTGTTGCGGATGCCCTGCACCCAACGCTGCAGCGTGGAACGCGGGATGCCGTACCCCGCCCTGATCTGCGACGACGGCTTGACGTTCTCGTACAGCTGCACGATCTGCCTCTTGAACTCCTCCTCGTAATGACGGGGACGATTCGGATCGGCCATGATGATCAACTCCTCCGTTGTCATGTCCCGCATGAACCAGTCCAATACATTGTAGCCAATCCAGCGGGTGAACGGGGCGACGGAACGCGATTCGAGGTTCAGCGCGTCCGACGCCTCGCCGATCGCCGTGCCGGACTCGTTCCACGCGTCCGCCAGGCCGCGCACCATCACGGGCAGCATCGCCCCGTCGCCTTCGAACGACCGCTCCAGCCTGCGCCACGCCCCCGCGCACGACGGGCTCATGGAAACACTGACATTGGTACTCTTGGACATCGGAGGCTCCTTTGCCGGAACGGATAGGTTTAGGCACCACCCATTCTGCCCAGAAGCCTCTAACTATCCCCACTCCTCCAGCAGAACAGCAAACACGGTCTGTAATTTGTTGTCAGTTGACAACAAATTACACAGCGGTATATTGCCAAAAACGTGAGATAGCTTCATACAGAGTAGTTGTCAACTGACAACACAATGTACAGTGCAGAGCATCGTGCATCTGCCCTTCCCGGCGAGATCGCCGTACGTCTCATTGTCAGGCGTATTGCCAGACTATTCCTGCGGCACGCGAACCATGGCCTCCTGCGCAATCGCCGCTACCAAGTCGCCATTCTGCGCATACACCTTGGCGATGCCGAGTCCGCGTCCGTGCGCGGCGATAGGCGTATCCTGCACATACAAATGCCATTCGTTGATATCGATATCCTGATACCACCACATCGAATGGTCGATGGACGCATAGGAAATGCCCGGTGTGGAAATCGACAGTCCGGCGCGGCGCAGCACCGGCTCCATCATCACCTGATCGCAGCCAAGTGCCAGCATCGCACGATGCATGACCTGCGGCACATCGACGTGGCCATCGGCCTTCATCCACACCATCTGCTTGCCGGAATCATGCTCGGCGGAATCCTTGTCCGCGCGCAGCATCACGGTCGGCGTCACGTGGCGGATATCGAACGGCGATTTCTCGGCATAGTAATTGGCGAACGGCGACTTCTCGGCGAACGGCTGCATGAGTTCCTTAGCGGAAGTCAACGTTTCGGGATCGGGCAGGTTTTCCGGCATCGGATCGGCAAATTCCACACCCTCCTGGCCGGTCTCCTGGAAAGAGGCGATGGCCGTGAGAATCGACCCCTCGGCTTGGGTGACGTTGACCCGACGAGCGGAGAACGAGCGGCCGTCGCGAAGGTTCTCGACGTCAAACAACAGGTCTTGACGAATATCGCCGGCGGCAATGAAATAGCCATGTACCGAATGCGGCAGGCGTGAAGGGCCCACTGTTTTGGACGCGGCGATCACCGACTGGGCGATGACCTGGCCACCGTAGACGCGGCCGGTGGGGAAGTACATACTCTCGCCATTGATATATGTGTGATTGCGGTAAGCGGAAGGCTCGCCCAACTTCAGCACCTTCACCAGATGGTCCAATGGAGTTACGGTGGTTGCCTGAGCCATGGCGTTCCTCGATTCTTGTTCTGCTGTGTTCAATATTCGGTTATCGTATTCCAACCTATGGTTGGCAGTCTATCCGGTGGGGGTTAAGAGTTCCGGGAGTGAAATGTAACGAGACTGTTTGGAAGGTAAACGGCTGGTTATGCGGTGCATTGCCGCTACGTTGCTGCTGCGCTGCCAGTGTGTTGACGTAGACGACTATGGGGTTTTATTGGATGCGGGGCGGGGCAGCCATGGAGCAATTATGAGGAAAGCCGCCCCTGAGGGACGGCTTTCGACGTATAAAGCGCGTTGTGGCACTAATGCCGGCGTATCTCAGCCGCGCACAAGCTTCTTGTGCAGGCGGTGCGGGCGGGCCGCATCCTCGCCGAGGCGTACCACCTTGTTCTCCTGGTAGGCCTGGAAGTTGCCTTCGAACCAGTACCACTTGGCCGGGTTGTCGTCGTCGCCTTCCCACGCGAGGATATGCGTGGCGACACGGTCGAGGAACCAACGGTCGTGGGAGATCACCACAGCGCAGCCCGGGAATTCGAGCAGCGCGTTTTCGAGGGATTCCAAGGTCTCGACGTCCAGATCGTTGGTGGGCTCGTCGAGCAGCAGCAGGTTGCCGCCCTGCTTCAGGGTCAGGGCCAGGTTCAGACGGTTGCGCTCACCACCGGACAGCACACCGGTCAGCTTCTGCTGGTCGGCGCCCTTGAAGCCGAAGCTGGCCACGTAGGCGCGGGTCGGCACTTCCACGCCGGCCACCTCGATGAAGTCGAGGCCGCCGGACACGGCTTCCCACAGGTTCTTGTTCGGGTCCAGGCCCTCACGGTTCTGGTCCACGTAGCTGATTTTGACGGTGTCGCCAATCTTCAGCTCGCCGCTGGTCAGCGGTTCCAGGCCCACGATGGTCTTGAACAGCGTGGACTTACCCACGCCGTTCGGGCCGATCACGCCGACGATGCCGTTGCGCGGCAGCGTGAAGGACAGGTCGTCGATGAGCACACGCTCGCCGAAGGCCTTGTGGATGTGGTTGGCTTCCAGCACGGTGGAGCCCAGGCGCGGGCCGGCCGGAATCTGAATCTCGGAGAAGTCGAGCTTCTTGTTGTTCCGTGCCTCGTTCTCCATCTGGTCGTAACGTTCCAGACGGGCCTTGTTCTTGGCCTGACGGGCCTTGGGGGAGGAGCGCACCCAGTCGAGCTCGTTCTTCAGTCGCTTGGCGAGCTTGGCGTCCTTGGCTCCCTGGATCTCCAGACGCTTGGCCTTGGTCTCCAAGTAGGTGGAGTAGTTGCCCTTGTACGGGTACAGGTGGCCGCGGTCGACCTCGCAGATCCATTCGGCCACATTGTCCATGAAGTAACGATCGTGGGTGACGGCGATGACAGCGCCCTTGTACTGGTGCAGGAACTGTTCCAGCCACAGGATGGACTCGGCGTCCAGGTGGTTGGTGGGCTCGTCGAGCAGCAGCAGGTCCGGGGCCTCAAGCAGCAGCTTGCACAGGGCCACACGGCGGCGCTCGCCACCGGAGCACACGTTGACCGGGGTGTCCGGGTCCGGGCACTGCAGGGCGTCCATCGCCTGCTCGAGCTGGGAGTCGAGATCCCAGCCGTCGGCGGCGTCGATCTCGGTCTGCAGCTTGCCCATCTCTTCCATCAGGGCGTCGAAGTCGGCGTCCGGATTGGCCATCTCCTCACCGATTTCATTGAATCGGGCGACCTTCTCGGCAATCGGGCCGAACGCCATCTTGATGTTCTCGCCCACGGTCTTGGTGTCGTCCAGCGGCGGCTCCTGCTGCAGGATGCCGACCGTGAAGCCCGGGGTCAGGGTGGCCTCGCCGTTGCTCACGGTCTCCAGACCGGCCATGATCTTGAGCAGGGTGGACTTACCCATGCCGTTCGGGCCCACGACGCCGATCTTTGCGCCGGGCAGGAAGCTCAGGGTCACGTCATCGAGAATCACGCGGTCGCCGTAAGACTTGCGGGCCTTGATCATCTGAAATACGAATTCTGCCATGTTGTGCAGTTACTCCTTAAAAAGGGGTTGGAATTCCGCTGTTTCTTTAGTCTTTAGTTTGTGATGGATACGCTGTGTGCAGCGCGGAGCACGCCCCCGAATCACGGATCGCGGTGCGCCGCGTCAGGCCTGTGCCGCCCTGTCCGCATAACGATCGAATCCACGCCAAACCACCGCCCACCATGGTATCGGAAGGGCTGGAATGGCGGGCGTCGCTATGGCTTGGAGGGGTAATGGATGGGCCTGGCATTGCCGTGGCGCGACGCGCCGGGCGACGCGCCACGGTCCGGCGATGCTGTAGCATGTTCTCCTGTGCTTCATTGAGGTACAGATGGCCCCGTAGCTCAGTTGGTTAGAGCGCCGCCCTGTCACGGCGGAGGTCACCGGTTCAAGTCCGGCCGGGGTCGCCACCAAGCTCCTGACAAATGTCAGGAGCTTTTTTGTTCTTTTGCCGTATTTCGTGGTGTAGGGCGAAATATGTCGGGTTATAGGCCAAAATGTGTGTCTGGTGTTTAGTCGTTTGATTGCCATTCGACCCTGGTGTGGAAGTCGTTCCAGTCGATGCCGGTGCCGTATCGCATGGAAATACCGAAGGTTTCGTGCTGGCCTTGGGCTCTGCTCGACACGCCGATAGTCTGAATGACAACGTTTGCTATTGAATGACAACGTTAGCGTTAACAGTACTTACAAATGGTGAAAACGTGTGCAGGGTCACATTGGCAGAACGTGCGCGAGATATGACAAATCATGAAAAATACGCTATGGGAGGTCGTGGCAACTCATTACTATTTTCGCTATCTCGTACGCCACACAAGCCTTCAAGGAGTAAGCCGTGACCACGCTCGCCATTGATATCGGAGGAACCAAGATCGCCGCCGCCGTCTGCGATGAAAACGATAGCATCATCCAGCGCTGGCGTGTCCCCACGCCGATGGACGCCGACGCCATCAACCAGCACATCGCCGAGGTGTACCGCGAGGCTGTGGCCGCCGGGCACACCGATATCGAGGCCATCGGCATCTCCGCTGCCGGCAATGTGAGCGCGGACCGCAAGACGCTCACCTTCTCCGCCAACATCCCGGCCTGGATCAACTACGACCTGTCCGAGCACGTCGGCGCGCTGGTCGACCATGCTGTGCCGGTCATCGTTGAAAACGACGCCAACTGCGCCGGCTGGGGCGAATTCGTACATGGCGCCGGTCAGGGCAGCTCCAACATGGTCGCGCTGACCGTGGGCACCGGCCTCGGCGGCGCCATCGTGATCAACGGTCAGCTGTACCGCGGCTCCTTTGGCATGGCCTCCGAACTCGGCCACCTGCCGATGGTCCCGGACGGCGACCACTGCGGCTGCGGCCTGCGCGGCTGCGCCGAGCGCTACACCTCGGGCACTTCGCTGGAGAACTTCGCCAAGTCCGCCGTGCGCCGTCGTCCGCAGGATGCCAAGCGTCTCATGGAGCTGTGTGGCGGCGACATCGCCAAGCTGGAAGGCCCGATGGTCTCCCAGGCCGCCCAGGAAGGCGACGTGCTCGGCCTGTACGCATTCGGCAAGATCGGCGAATGGCTTGGCCGCACGATGGCCGCCGTCTCCGCCGTGCTCGATCCGGATCTGTTTGTGATCGGCGGCGGTGTGGTGGCCGTCGGTGACATTCTGCTGGAGCCGGCCCGCTACAACTACCAGCGCTTCCTGGAGGGCAGCGCCTATCGTGCCCACGCCAAGATCGTCGCCGCCACCGCCGGCCAAGACGCCGGCCTCATCGGCGCGGCCAACCTAGCTCTGCGCTGACGCGGCCGAACGCAAGGCATCCGGTCTTACGGCGACGTGGATAGCGGTGCGTAGATAACGCGCACAATGCAGATAGCGGCGTGCAAATAATCGCAAATAATACAGTGCGGTGATTCTCGTTTGGGAATCACCGCACTGTTGTTTTTCCCGAAAATAGCGGAACCCAACGTGGACGAAGGGAGCGTTGGGTTTGTCTAGAGGTTACATATAGTTATTAAAGGTAATGACTATTGGTAACTAAATGGAGGTTGGGTCAGCGATGAGCAAATCCCAGACCGAAATCGAGTCCGCGACCGAATCCAAGCCTGGCCGGCTGCCGGTGGAGGAAGTACGCAGTCTTATAGACGCCTGCTGGAAGGCCAAAACCATCACCGAACTGATGCCGGCATTGCCGAAAGGTCTGAAGCCGCGCTATGTTCACGTGATCGACGCCGTCTGGCATATCAACGAACAGAACGGGCAGGATATCGGCACCGCGCGCGTGGGCGATGTCAGCGCATTCCTTGGCGTCACTACACCAAGCATCACCAAGCTTGTAGGCGAAATGGCCGACCTCGGACTTGTCGTCAAACACGCCGATGCCACCGACCGCCGCGCGGTGACGCTTACGCTCACCGAACGCGGCCTGGATATCCGCCGCATCTACGTGGAGGAATATCGCGCGCATCTAAGCCAGCTGCTCGGCGGGCTGACCGTGGACCAGTGCGAAACCACGGTACGCACCTTGACCGAAGCCTTGCGACTCATGCAGCAGGACGCCAACAACCGGTAACAACCGGTAACAACCGGTAACAACCGGTACAACCGGTAGCCAGCCCATCGGCAACGCGACCGATAACACAGTCCAACGCAACCAACGACACTGCCTAACGGCGGCAAGCAGCCGGTCTCCAACAAACTCGTCATCGCGGTCGTCTCACTTGCGATTCTGACCTTCCTCGGCATCCTGTCGGAAACGTCACTGAACATCGCCTACTCCACGCTGATGGATGAGTTCTCCATCGGCGCTTCGGTGGTGCAGTGGCTCACCACTCGCCGCCCGCCGGAAATGGGGGAAGTCAAATAGTATGCCCGCAGCGGATTGGTTGGCTTTATGATGGAACAGATATGCCATCACAGGAGAAGCGGGAGAACTATCATGCTTGAACCACCGGTCACTCCGATCCGCAAGGCCAACGACGGTCTCGAACTGCCCGCCACCGGCTTCGGCACCTACAAGGTCAACGGCCTGGCCGGCGTGGACGCCGTCAAGTCCGCCATTCATCAGGGCTACCGACTCATCGATTCCGCTTTCAACTATGAGAACGAGGGCGTGGTGGGTCGTGCCATCCGCGAATCCGGTGTGCCGCGCGAAGACATCATCGTCACGTCCAAGCTGCCTGGCCGCCACCATGCTCACGATGAGGCGCTGCTCACCATTGAGGAGAGCGTGTGCCGGATGGGACTCGACTACATCGACCTCTACCTGATTCATTGGCCGAACCCGAGCCAGGGTCAGTTCGTCGAGGCATGGGAAGTGCTGGTCGAAGCTCGCGAACGCGGCTTGGTCAAGCACATTGGCGTCAGCAACTTCCTGCCCGGCCACATCGACCTGCTCATTCGCGATACGGGTGTGACGCCGGCCGTCAACCAGGTCGAGCTGCACCCGTACTTCCAGCAGCGCGAACAGCTGGCCTACGACAATGCGCACGGCATCATCACCGAGGCATGGAGCCCGCTGGGCCGGGCCAACCAGATGCTGCGCGATCCGGATCTGAAGCGCATCGCCGCCAAGCACGGTATTTCCGTGGTCCAGGCCATTTTGCGCTGGCACCTCCAGTACGGCGACGTGGCCATCCCGAAGTCCCTGAACCCGGAACGCCAGCGCCAGAACCTTGACCTGACCGCTTTTGAGCTCGATGATCAGGACATGGCCGATATCGCCGCGATGGACAACCCCGAAGGCCACACCTTCGGCCAGAACCCCTACTGGCACGAAGAAGCGTGATTCCAGCATGCAACGTCCTATTATGACTTCGCGGTCGTTTTTGCGCACGCCGTCCGAAGCGGCCGGGCCCGGCGACGAGCAGGTGATCGAAGACCTCGTAGACACGCTGGAGGCCAACCGTTCACGGTGCGTGGGCATGGCCGCCAACATGATTGGCGTAGGCAAACGCATCATCGTCTTTGTGGATGAAGACCTTGGCGGGCGCATAACGGTGATGCTCAACCCCGTGATTACCGCTTCGGACGGTGCCTTCGACACCCAGGAAGGATGCCTGTCCCTGACCGGCGAACGCCGCACACTGCGTTATCGACGTATTGAGGTCAACTACGAGGACCGTCGGTTCCGCGCCCGCCACGCCACCTTCGTCGGCTGGACCGCGCAGATTATCCAGCACGAAGTTGATCACTGCAACGGCATCATCATCTGATTCATTCGGTGCTCGTTGCAGCCCAACTCCCGAGGCTGGTCATCGCGATTACGATGCGATTGCATCGCAACCGCTATGACCAGCCTTTTTGTGCACTGGTGGGGTGGGTGTTCTCATCGGTGTTGGGGTGCCATGCGCTGGCTGGTTGGCTTCGCTGAGGGGTGTGGGTGGTGTCATGTTGTCAGCGGTTGGCTGGTTGGCTTCGCTGGAGGTTCTCTCAGCGTCGGTGATGTGCCAAAGAGTGGCGGGCTGGCTTCGCTAAGGAGCGCTACCGTCGGTGGAGAACCAGTGCGTGACCTGCTGCCGACGCTAAGCGTTCATTAAGCGTCGTTAGCGGCCAAAACTTGGACGTGTAACGATGCTGGGCGGTTTTAGCGTCGTTGCTGTGCCAAGTTGTGGGCCTCTGCCGACGCTGCCAGTGCAGTAGCGTCGGCGTTGGGACAGGTGTTGGGCCTTTGCCGACTCTATAAGCGGGGGAAAATCATTCGCTGGTGCCTAAGTGGGTCTATTGCCATGCTGAATATATCTGCTGAGTGTAGCTATGCGTTCGAAGGCGATTTCGGGACCTTTCTCAGTAGCAAATATGCCTAATGCGCGGAGTTATACACTTCACCGTGCACTTATACACGCCAAACGAAGCAGAAATCGACTGCTGACAGTGGACGACACGCCAGAGGCGATGTGGATAACCCAGAGACGGTGGATAACAGCTGCGCAATCAGTGGATAACCTGCAAGAAAGTGCGGTTATCCACCGACGGTAGCCACTGTTATGCACATTCCATACCCCTTGGAATCATTGGGTTTTCCACTTATCCACCATTTCGCCATGCGGGCTTGCGGGCCACCGCACGAACGTCATACAGTGTGCCTCACGGCGGGCAGCGTAGCCCGCCGTCCACATCACATGAAGGGGAAACACCATGAGCACCGCAACCACTACTACTGCCGAAAATGCCGGTTTGCCAGCAATGCTGGACACCAAAGACGTAGCCGAGATGTTCAAACGCTGCAATCTCGCCGTCTATGCCGAAGCGAGACGCACATATTATCACGAAGTGAATCTGAACCCATGCAAAAAGTATCCGAAGCAGGTACTGCAAAGGATCGAATGGTGGTTCTGGGATTGGTTTGCCTATGACTGCGCCGTCAGCGGCGTGGGACTGACCGGCGACGAATCCGAGGATCTACGCATCGAACTGGAATATGGCCCAAGCGTAGGCATTTCACCGTTTCTGGCTTTGGCTGAATTCATGCATGACAGTGACTCGTGGATTGGCGCACGTGAAATACGTGATTTTCGCGAACTTGACGACACCAATTTCGCGTCGATGTTCTGGATTCGTGATGCCAGAGCGGTCACGGGGCGCATCATACTCGAAGACATGATCCACGGCGGCACCTACGAGGTGGCGGACCCGCATGCCGCCGCGCAATATGACGGTGCGCACGGTGGCGTGATCGTCAATCGCATTGCGCATGTTCGAGGAGCATGGAGGTCATGCGCCATTCCGATTTATGAGGCACGCAGGCCCGACGACCCAGAAATCGGTGATTCGCTGGTTCGCACATTTCAGCGCAACGGATTTAAGCCGGATTTCGCGGGGCTCGTGCGATTCTTTTACGGGCGAGCCAAAGACACCGGTCTCGACTGGGAGGATATGGAAAAGGCGCGTAATGCTGGCACGTTGGATGAGATCATCAGGAAAGCCTACGATCGATGAATGAATCGCTTAACGCTGCTAGCCGGGGCGACGTCCACGGTCGCGAATGAAGAGGGATGCGACCAAACGGACCGCGCACACAATGGCGACCGTGCGGAACGAAGCCCGCATGCCAATGGCCGATGCCGCCGCTTCCGGCACTCCGGTGCGCATGGCCGCCGCGGTGTGCGTGTTCATGATGGTGACCAGCAGCACAGCCGCAAACGTCATGATCGCGAAGCCCAGCAAGGCGAGCGGCCGGCCACCGATACGGTCATACATCTTGCCTGCCACCGGGTTCAGGATGCCCATGGCGATGCCGCTCGGCATCATCACCAGACCGGACACCAGTGCATTAACGCCAAGATCATTCTGCAAATATGCCCATCGCGTACAGGAACAGCTGGCGCGTGGTGAAGGTCTCGATGAGGAACGCGGTGATCGGGATCATGATGCCGTTGGTGAGCATGAATCCGATGGTCAGCCATTGCACGGTGCTGCTGGGCACATCGAATTCATGCATCAACGTGGGCAGTGCGGAAATCATCAGCGTCTGGTTGAGAATGGCCACAAACGAGCCGATCATCAGGGTGATGACCATGGCAGTGGTGTTGGCAGGGGTGGTGCTGTCGGAGTTGGCGGGGGTGGTGGAGCCGGCCTCAGCGGTGGCCGGCGAGGAATTGCGTGACGTCAATTATCGAGCCTCGTTTTCTTGGCTGAGTCGTCTTTCTTGGCTTGCTCATACTATCTTGTGCCTTGACTGCATTCGAAAACCATTGCAATGGCTAGCAACACGCTGAGAGGCGGCGTATTAATTCAATCATTTGACAAATTTAGTTCGCTCGTTTTATTATTAGTCCTGCAATCCGTAATATCGCCTACTGCAAAGGAGCGCCCAAATGGGTCTGTGGGATGTTGACAAGGTTGAGTACGTCGGCCGCGCTAAGGGACCGAAGGAAGGCCTTGCTTTCCATTACTACGATGCTGACAAGGTTGTTGCCGGCAAGAAGATGAAGGACTGGCTGCGTTTCGGCGTTGCATGGTGGCACACCATGAACCAGGAGCTGGTTGATCCGTTCGGTACCGGTACCGCTCATCGTCCGTACTACAAGTACACCGATCCGATGGATCAGGCTCTGGCCAAGGTCGACTACGCCTTCGAGCTGTTCCAGAAGCTGGGCGTCGAGTACTTCTGCTTCCACGATCGCGACATCGCCCCCGAAGGCGACACCCTGCGCGAGACCAACGCCAACCTCGACAAGGTCGTCGACAAGATCGAGGAGAACATGAAGTCCACCGGCGTCAAGCTGCTGTGGAACACCTCCTCCCTGTTCACCAACCCGCGCTTCGTGTCCGGAGCCGCCACTTCTCCGTTCGCCGACATCTACGCCTACGCCGGTGGCCAGCTCAAGAAGAGCTTGGAGATCGGCAAGCGCCTGGGCGCCGAGAACTACGTGTTCTGGGGTGGCCGCGAAGGCTACGAGAACCTGTGGAACACCGAGATGAAGCGCGAGACCGACCACATCGCCAAGTTCTTCCACATGTGCGCAGATTACGCCAAGGAAATCGGCTTTGAGGCCCAGTTCCTGATCGAGCCGAAGCCGAAGGAGCCGACGCTGCACCAGTACGACTTCGATGCCGCCACCGCCATCGAGTTCCTGCGCAACCACGACCTGACCGACGTCTTCAAGCTGAACTTGGAAGGCAACCACGCCAACCTGGCCGGCCACACCTACCAGCACGAGATCCGCGTGGCCCGCGAGTCCGGCTTCCTCGGTTCCCTCGACGCCAACCAGGGCGACAAGCTCATCGGCTGGGATATGGACGAGTTCCCGACCGATCTGTACGAGACCGTCGCCGTCATGTGGGAAGTCCTGCAGGCCGGCTCCATCGGACCTCACGGTGGTCTGAACTTCGACGCCAAGCCGCGCCGTACCTCCTTCTACGAGGAGGACCTGTTCCGCTCCCACATCGCCGGCATGGATGCCTACGCCGCCGGCCTGCTGGTTGCCGACAAGATGAACCAGGACGGCTTCATCCAGAATCTTCAGGCCGAGCGCTACAGCTCCTACGACTCCGGCATCGGCAAGGACATCGACGAGGGCAACGTCACCTTGGCCGACCTCGAAGCCTACAGCCTCGACAAGCCGCAGTCCGAGCTCATCGCCGCCACCAAGTCCGATCACCTCGAGTCCGTCAAGGCCACCATCAACAACTACATCATTGATGCCCTGGCTGAGGTCGAGTGACCATCGGTCTGACCGATTGAATTCGCTCCATCGGGCGTGTACACATCAATTATGATGCCAGTGCGCCCGATGGGCTGATTCGATAGTTTCGCCATGTGCGGTGTTGTGTTATGCCCGCATGGCACCTTTCCATTCCTTCTTTCTCCTTTCTCTCCTTCCGCTGGAAAACCGCCTGAGGCAACGTCGCCAAGGGCGGTTTTCTGGTTGTGGCGGGGTTGGGGGGGGTGGATTGGGGTGGGGGCGAACATGTTCGCGGAGGGGTGCGTTGACGGTGACGTGTTGGCGACGGTGAACATATCGGCGG
This sequence comes from Bifidobacterium sp. 2450, assembly GCF_041900695.1. Lineage (NCBI taxonomy): Bacteria > Bacillati > Actinomycetota > Actinomycetes > Bifidobacteriales > Bifidobacteriaceae > Bifidobacterium > Bifidobacterium sp. 2450. The sequence goes on along the minus strand of NZ_JBHEEA010000004.1, from coordinate 20,707 downwards.
CAGGAGAAGATAAGCTGTTCTCAGGGGAACATCAGCACAACAAAGGAGTTACGCATGCGAGATTTCATTTTCCGTAACCCGGTGAAGATCTACTTCGGCAAAGGGCAGGCGCGCCATATCGCACAGGAGGTGGAGCGTGTCGAGGGCGCCGTTCTGGTGGTGTATGGCGGCGGATCGATTAAACGCAACGGTGCCTATGACGATGTGATGGCTGCGCTGGCAGGAACCGGGCGCAAAATCATCGAGCTGCCCGGCGTTACGCCGAACCCGCGATTGGACAAAGCGCTGGAAGGCGTACGACTGGTCAAGGAGCATGGCGTCGGCCTGATTCTGGCCGTTGGCGGTGGCTCGGTAATCGACTGCGCGAAATTTATTTCGTTGGGTTCCGGCATCGGTGATGATGAGGATTTGTGGGATGACTACATCGAAACCGGCAAACCGGCACCTGAAGGGCTGATTCCGGTTGGCGTGGTGCTCACCACCGCGGCAACGGGCTCGGAAATGGGAGATGCGGCCGTGCTCACCAATTGGGAACGTAACCGCAAGCTCGGCTATACGTCGTTCCCGCTGATGCCCAGGTTCTCCGTGCTGGATCCAAGCTACCTGATGACATTGCCCGCCGAACAGACGGTGTGTGGCTTCGAGGACATGTTCTGCCACACGTGTGAGCAGTATTTCTCCTATCCGGTGGACGACAACCTTTCCGACGAAATCGCCGAGGGAATCCAACGTCATATTCTGCGTTCGTGGCGAGCGTGCTTGTCCGATCCGAAAGATTATGAGGCTCGCTCCAATGCAATGTGGGATTCCACGTTGGCTCTGAACCGCATTATCTCGCGCGGCAAGGAAGAGGATTGGGTGACGCACGGCATCGAGCACGCGCTGTCCGCATACACCGATATCGCTCACGGTGCTGGTCTGGCTGTGGTCCACCCGCATTGGATGGCATACGTGTATTTGGTCAACGATGAGGTGACGGCTCGCTTTGCCCGCTGGGCGGTCGACGTGTGGGGGGTGACGCCCACCGGCAAAACCGATCGCACGGTGGCCGAGGAAGGCATTGATCGCTATGTCGATTTCCTGCGTCGCGTAGGTGCGCCGCTGACTCTTTCTGAGGCCGGCGTGCCCGACGATCCCGCCTCTCTCGACAAGTACGCCGATCATGCCGGTGAGGCCGGCGGCTCATTCGTGCAGATTCACCGTGACGATGCCCGAGCGATTCTCGAGGCATGCAAGGAACCGGTGTCGTTCTGACGGTTGGACTAATCCCGTGATTTGAGCCGCCGCGTGCTGTCCCGCACCACCAAAGACGTAGAAAGAACCACGCGCTTCTGAATCTTGCGTCCTTCATTGGTATCGATGACCATGCGGGCTGCAGTGGCGGCCATGTCTTGCAATGGCTGGCGGACCGTGGTCAACGCCGGGCCCATGTACGCGGCGGTCTGTATATCGTCGAATCCGATAACGGACAGATCTTCGGGGATACGGATTTTCAGTTGACGGGCCGCCTCGTAAACGCCCATGGCCTGTAGGTCATTGCCTGCAAAGATGGCGGTCGGGCGACTTTGTTCGTCTTCAAGTAACGCCATGGCTCCTTCGTAACCGCCTAGCGTGGTGAAATCGCCTTCGGTGATGAGTTCGGGAGAGGTGGGGATATTGCGTTCGGCGAGGGTCGCCGAATAGCCGTCAAGCCGGGCACGTGAGCAGAGCATTTCATCCGGTCCGGTGATGATGCCGATGCGCTTGTGGCCGAGTTCCAGCAGATGACGGGTGGCGATGACGCCGCCCATCCAGTTGTCCGCCTGTACGGAGAGATCATCTAATGCCGGATTGCCGGAAGGGTCGAAGACGACGAAAGGAATGCCGTGTGATTGGAACATGCTGCGTTCCTTGTCCGTCAAGTTGGAGAACACCAGAATAGCGCCAATGGGCTGGCGGTCGATGATGCCTTCAACCCAGGAAGAGTCGGGGTGCTGCCGGTCGCCACTTTCCGCAACCATGACATTGATGTTGTGCGGCTTGGCCTCCGTGATGATGCCCCTGAGCACCTCCAGCGCCCAAATGGTCTCGAAATCCCGAAATACCACCTCGATGGTGCGTTGTTTGCGGGAGGGGGAGACGCGGCGAATGTAGCCGTTGTCTTTCAGGGCTTTGTCAATGGCCTGCCGGGCCGCCTCCGAAATATCCGCCTTGCCGTTCAGGGCTTTGGACACGGTGGCCAGTGAGTAGCCAGTCTGTTTGGCGATGTCTGCAAGTTTGACCTTGTTCTCGTCGTTGCTTTTGCGCTGTTCTGCCGACGCCATCATTGACCGCCTTCATCAGAGAATGTTGGTATCAGTATATTCGAAACTTTCGTAAAGTCAATTTGACGATAAAGAATGGTGTACATAAGTGAAAAAGGTTGGAATTTCAACGATTTTGATAGTAAAAAAGCCGATATAAATTTCGTTTGACCGTCAGACTAAGGCTCTCTATGATAAAGGTATCGAAAACGTAAAGCGAGTTTTCGATAAAGTTAAAGAAGGTTGATGGAATAGGTGAAACGGCGAGGTTTCACTGAAAACATCATTAATTACCAGCTGTTAGATATGTAACTGGCTGATATACCTTTCGAAACTTTCGTAAATCGCGGATCGGTTTCATGCTGGTCAAGAACAATAAGGAGACGACAATGAAGTTCAAGTCCGTTGCTGCGGCGACTCTTGCAGTGGCCACGCTTTTCGGCATGAGTGCGTGCGGCACCAGCAATTCCGCAGACGATAACACCATCGTTTTTTGGCACAACGCCACCTCTGGTGATGGCAAGCAGTACTGGGAGGATTTCGCAAAAGCTTTTGAAGAAAAGAATCCCGGAGTGACTGTTCAGATTGAAACCATTCAGAATGAGGACTTCGAAGGCAAGTTGACCACCGCCATGCAGGATCCGTCTTCTGGTCCGGACGTGTATATGGCCCTCGGTGGAGCCAAGACCAAGGACATGGTGGATGCAGGTCAGGCGATGGATTTGACCGACAAGATTTCCGACACCATTAAGACGCAGATGGCATCCTCATTGAGCTCCACTACATATGACGGCAAAATCTACGGCGTGCCTGTCACTGTCCAGCCTGGCGGCATCTGGTATTCCAAGGATTTGTTCAAGCAGGCCGGTATTGGCGAGGTACCTACCACCTTCAGTGAACTGAAAGATGCGGTGAAGAAGCTGCGTAGCGCCGGCATCGATCCGATTGCTCTTGGTGGCAAGGATGCATGGCCCGCTGGCCACTGGTACTATTGGCTGTCTCTGCGCGAGTGTTCCACTGATGCCTACAACAAGGGTGTCAATGAGAAGGACTTCTCTGATGAGTGCTGGACCAAGGCTGGCGAAGACCTTCAGGAACTTGCTGATATGGATGCATTCAATGAAGGCTACTTGACCACCACTGCACAGCAGGGTGCAAGCTCCTCCGCGGGCCTTCTGGCCAATCATAAGGCTGCTATGGAGCTCATGGGTACTTGGGAGCCTGGTGTACTCAAGGACTTGACCCCGGACAAGCAACCCATGGCTGATCTCGGCTTCTTCGCTTTCCCCTCTGTTGACGGTGGCAAGGGTGAGGCCGGTGCATTGATGGGTGCTGCAACCGGCTTCTCGGTGAATCCGGAAGCACCGCAGGCTGCTATCGACTTCGTCAACTTCATGGGCGAGAAGGAATGGCAGGAGAAGTATGCCACTGCATTCTCTACTATTCCGGCTTCCGTCGAGGCATACGATGTGGTGGCTGACGAGAATCTGCAGCAGATCATTGAGGCGCTCAACAACTCCGACGACATGAAGCTGTGGATGGATACCGCTCTGGGTGGCAACATCGGTAATGCGCTGAACGCTGGCATCGTGAACATGTTGTCCGGCCAGGGCACTCCGGCTGACATCGTGACGGCGATGAAGGACGCGGCAGCCAAGGGCTGACGTTGATATGAATTCGGTGCGGGGGCATATGCATACACAGTATGCCCCCCTGCGCACCGTTAATTCGAGAACGATTGTGATAACGATTGTGATGGAGTGAAATAATGACGAGCGTAAGCATGTCGGGGTCGGCCAAGGGGAGGTCGTCCGTTTCAAACAAAACCAAGCGCACCGACAATGGCAAGATTCAGCGCAACATTGAGATTTTTATCCTGTCTGCACCGGCAATCATCATCTTCTGCTTCTTCGTGATCTTGCCCATCATCCTCGGTGCATACTACGGCTTTTATAAGTGGAAGGGCTACGGTTCTCCTCAGAAAACTGGTCAGTTCATCGGTTTTCAAAATTACATTACTGCGTTGACCGATCCGAATTTCCAGGCGGCCATTCTACATACGTTCGAAGTTGTGATCGGGTCCTTGGTCATTCAGGCTCCATTGGCTATTTTGTTCGCACTACTGCTTAACCAGAAGTTCAAGGGCCGCGCTTTGATTCGTACTCTCATATTCGTGCCGTATGTGGTTTCCGAAGTCATCGTAGGTACCGGGTGGAGTCTTCTGCTGCAAAAGACTGGTGCCATCAATGAAATTCTTGCAAACTTTGGCATCGAAGGTCCCGACTGGCTGGCTGATCCGAAGATTGCCATGTGGACGTTGCTTCTGCTCATTAGCTGGAAATATATTGGTTTTGCCGTCATTTTGATGTTGGCTGGTATGCAATCCATTCCTGAGGAATTGTATGAAGCCGCTCGAGTTGATGGCGCGGGATTCTGGCAAATGCAGAAGAGCATCACTCTGCCATTGCTGGCCCCCACCCTGCGTATCTGGGTGTTCCTGTCCATGATTGGTTCGCTGCAGCTGTTCGATCTGGTCTACATCGTGTGGGGCAAGTTCGTGTCCACTACCGCAGGTGTTTCTACGATGGCTACCTACATGGTGCGCGAAGGCCGTGACGCTGGCAACTACGGCTATGGCTCTGCTGTGGCCCTGATTATCTTCATCATTTCTCTGGTCATTGCCCTGCTGTATCAGCGTCTGGTGCTCAACCGTGATCTTGATGGTGCTTTGACCGAACAAAAGCAGGCAAAGAAGCGCGCAGCTAAGCGTGACAAGGAATCGCAGCGTCATGCTGTAGTCGCAACTAATGAGGTGAAGTGAGATGTCGGCAGCAGTTTCCGCAAAAAACAAGTATTCCGTAAAGAACGGATATCGACCATCCTCCAAGACACCATGGGGCAACCCAGCGGTCTACTTCTTCTCGCTGGTGTTGGTGGCAATCTGCGTCACGCCGGTACTCTATATCATCTTTGGTGGTTTCCGTACCAATTCGCAGATTACTAACCATCCTTCCGGCCTGCCTGATCCTTGGGTGATTGACAATTACATCAACGTCATCAACAGTGATATTTTCTGGGGTGAGCTTGTCAACTCACTGATTGTCGGTATTTGCACGATGATCGGTGTGGTGGTACTCGGCATTATGGTGAGCTTCGTCATCGCCCGATACCGTTTCCGCTATGCGCCACTTATGTACGCGCTGTTCTCCGCCGGCCTCATGTTTCCGATGACGGTTGGCATCACGCCGCTGTACCTGCTGATTCGTAACCTTGGCCTTTCAAACTCTCTAGCTGGCATTATCCTGCCACAGATTGCCTTCGGGCTTCCTCAGACCATCATCATCCTAGTGCCGTTCCTCCAGTCCATTCCTATGGAACTTGAAGAGGCTGCGCTGCTGGATGGATGCTCACGCCTTGGATTCTTCGCCCGTATGGTCATCCCGCTGTCCATGCCTGGCGTGGCCACCACAGGTATTCTCACATTTGTGGGCAGCTGGAACGCTTACATGTTGCCCATGTTTGTGCTTAGCAGCTCCAGCAAGTACACGCTGCCTCTTGGCGTGCAGGCATTCAGCTCCGAACATTCCGTTGATACTGCAGCTGTGTTGGCATTCACCTCGTTGGCCATGCTTCCGGCTCTCATCTGCTTCACCATCTTCCAGAAGAAGATTGTGGGCGGTCTGACTGGCGCGGTCAAGGGCTGAACGAACAGCAGTCGCCGAGCGGGCTCGCCCGGCGCATCCCACAGGCGTACCGTGGGAGGGATAATCGATCGGTTCCCCTCAAGCTCCGATTCCTTTCATCCTCTTCCTTCCCTGGTCCTTCCCACGGCACCCTTTCTTTTCAATGAGGAGAAGACCATGAAGATCTCCAATCCCGTACTTCCTGGGTTCAACGCGGACCCTTCGATGATTCGCGTCGGCGACACCTACTACATCGCAAATTCCACATTTGACTGGTGGCCGGGAGTCCGTTTGCATGAATCCCGCGACATGGTTCACTGGAATCTGCTGCCCGGGCCCTTAAACCGCGTTTCCCAGCTGGATATGAAGGGCAATCCCTCCGGTGGCGGCATCTGGGCACCGGACCTGTCTTATGCGGACGGCAAATTCTGGCTTATCTACACCGACGTGAAAATCGTCAACGGCGCGTTCAAGGATTGCGCGAACTATCTGGTTACCGCCGACGACATTCGTGGTCCGTGGAGCGATCCGATTCGGGTCAATGGCGTCGGATTCGACGCCAGCCTATTCCATGATACCGATGGACGCAAGTATCTGGTGCAGCAAACCTGGGACTTCCGTGAATATCATCATCCGTTCGACGGCATCACCTTGACTGAATTCGATGTCAAAACCATGCAATTGAAGCCGGAAACAGCCCGCACCATCTGGCGCGGCACCGATGTGAAATTGGTCGAAGGACCGCACCTCTACGCCATCAATGGCTGGTACTACCTGTTTTGTGCGGAAGGCGGCACCCAATACGAGCATCAGGAGTCCGTGGCCCGCTCGCGAACCTTGGATGAGCTTTCGTTCGAAAGCATGCCGAGCAATCCGTTCATCTCCAACTTCGATACCCCCGGCACCTACCTGCAAAAGCAGGGGCATGGAGCACTCGTGGATACGCCCGGCGGCGAATGGTATTACGCTTCGCTGTGCGGCAGGCCCTGGCGGCACGAGAACGAGCCGGCTCATGGTGTGCGCGGTTGGTGCACGCTCGGCCGAGAGACTTCGATCCAGAAGGTCGAGTGGGATGGCGATGGCTGGCCGTACGTGGTCGGCGGCCATGGGGGAGAGCGTTACGTCGAAGCCCCGGCCGACGCCATCGCAACCGAGGCCCCTACGGATCACAGCCAGCATGACGAGTTCGAATCGAGCGAACTCGACCTCAACTGGAATACCCTGCGTGTGCCATTCACTGAGACCATGGGCCGCGTGGGCGGCGGCTCGCTGACCTTGCGTGGTCAAGGGTCGCTGGCAAACCTGTTTGAACTGTCGCTGGTAGGACGCCGTTGGCAGGCGTTCGATTTCAACGCCGAAACCAAGGTGACGTTCGAGCCGAACAACTACATGCAGATGGCCGGCCTGACCAACTTCTACAACCACCTGTGCTGGTCGTGGGTGTTCGTCACTTGGAACGAGAAGCGAAACAAACGTGTAATTGAAGTGGCTCAGAACGACTTCGACACATATACCTCGTATCTGAAGGACAAGGCAATCGAAGTGCCGGACGACGTGAATGGCGTGTGGTTACGCACCAAGGTGCGTACTGGCACCTACACGTACGAGTACTCGTTCGACGGCGATATCTGGCATCAGATTCCGGTCACGTTGGATGCGGCCGTGCTCTCCGACGACCATGTGGCCCGCAACTATGGTGGATTCTTCACTGGCGCGTTCGTGGGACTCGCGGCCGTGGACCTTTCCGGATACGGAAAGGAGGCGACGTTCGACCACTTCGACTATAAGGAACTGTAAAACGCACTGCATTTCGGCTGGCACCTTCTCAATATGAGGAACCGGTCGATTTCGCCCATTGATACCTGTCAATGTTGCTATATACGTGAGATGCACCCGTATTAATGCAACCATTGGAATAGTGGTGCCAACCAATTTCAAGTGAAGGAGCTTCGAATGCTGCATCTGCCGAAACTGCTGGACAATGGATGCGTATTGCAATCATCCATGCCAATAACAATCTGGGGATGGGCGACATCTGGCGAGATTGTGTCAGTAAGCGTGCAGGGGCAGTCCGTCTCAAGTGCCGTAGCCGAGGACGGTTCGTGGTCCGTCAGCCTTGAAGCACTAGAGACTGGCGGACCGTACGTATTGAATATCAGCACATCCAGTGAAGAACAGGTCAGCCGTCAAGTTTACGTGGGTGAAGTCTACCTGTGCACAGGCCAGTCCAATATGGAATTACCCATGGCATGGGTAGGTGAAGAATATGCTGCCGAATTTGAGCGCGAGCCTGATTTGCTGCTCCGGCAGTACAAGGTGGTTCCTTGCTATGATTTTAACGGCCCTTGCGCCGATCATGAGGAAGCTGGCTGGACGGCATGCGATGAGCAAGGACTGCCTGGTTTTTCCGCTGTTGGGTACTTCTTCGGCCGTTTGCTGCGTAAGCATCTTGGAGTTCCGGTGGGTCTGCTAAACGTTTCCTTAGGAGGTTCGCCCATCGAATCGTGGATGGATAAGCAATCATTGGAAGCTTTTCCTGAAGTGCTGCGCACATTGCAGCCTTATCTGGGTGAAGGTGTCGCCTCAGAGCGAAGTGCCAACAGTATAATGGCCCGGGACCAGTGGTATCAGCATCTCGGATATGCCGAGTCACCTAAGGCTGACAGGCCGTTGCCACTAGGACAGTGGCCTTGGGCGCGAATTGGGAAGAATACGGACAGCTATGGAATTGACGAGAAGTGTTGGCGGACAATCGAATTGCCGAACTTCTTCGCAGCCCAGGGATTAAACGGGTTTCGGGGTGAACTCGAACTGCGCAAAACCGTATACGTGCCGGCCTGTGCAGCTGGACGACCGGCCAAGTTGCGGCTGGGAACCATGACCGATGCCGATCACACATGGATCAATGGATATTTGCTGGGTGGTCGCACGAATCAATACGAACCTCGTGACTATCATATCGCTGCCGGAATGCTGCGGGAAGGTAGCAACGAGCTGCGCATTCGACTGGTATGCGAACATGACACCGGTCGTGTGACACCCGGTAAAGCCATGACGCTGACCATTGGCGACGATGTGTTTGACCTGAGCGGAGCATGGCGGTATGCTGTCGTGCGTGAAGTGAAAAGCGACTGCCCGGGTGAGGATTTCGTACGATGGAAACCGACCGGACTGTACAATGCCATGCTCGCTCCCTGCTTCTTTTACCGTGTTCGCGCGGCGCTGTGGTATCAAGGAGAGTCAAACACTGGCGATTTTGCACCGTTGTATCGGGACATGCTTGTCTCCATGATTGAACTGTGGCGGCGGCAATGGAATCAGGATCGATTGCCGTTTTTGATTGTGCAGCTGCCGAATTTTGCCATCGATTGTATTGAGGATGGTGGTTGGTCGGTAGTGCGTGAGGCGCAGTGGCAGGTCGCTCAGATAGTGCATGACGCGGCGACGGTCGTTACTATCGACGCCGGTGATTGGAATGATCTGCATCCGGCACACAAGAAGCCGATTGCACAGCGACTATTCCAGGCTGCGCGACAGTTGGTCTACGGGGAATCTGTCACGGTTCGTCAGCCAGTGTTGGCTGAAGCCCGGATAGTAAATGGAGCGGTCGTTCTCTCTTTTAGTGATTATCCAATTTCCAGTTGTTTGTGTGATGCGGCGTCGCATATCTCGCCAAGCCAATTGAACACCGTAGATGGATGCGAGCCCGGCGAGTTCATGTTCTTTTGGGCAGACGGGAGCCAAGCTCCAGCAAAAGCTGCGATTGTTGACAATCAAGTGATGATTCGTCTACCGGGGCGAATGCCGACGGAATTACGTTACGCGTGGCGCAATAATCCCAGCACCGGCTTACTGTGCAATGAAAACGGTACCATGGTTTCGCCGTTGCGTGTGATTCTGAATACTCTATCTCGCGACAAGCAGTGAAAAGGAGTCATCGTGATGATAAGTACGCAACATTCGTTGTTCGCCGAATGCGGATACAACCAGCTTGAGATTGATGCGCGCGTGGCACAAGTCTGGCACGAGATTTTCGAGGGGCCCAATAAATTCTATTGGGAGACGGAAAACGGACTTGGCTATGTGATGGACACCGGTAACAATGATGTACGTACCGAGGGCATGAGCTACGCGATGATGCTCGCAGTGCAATATGGCCGACAAGATGTGTTCGATCGTCTGTGGGGATGGGTCATGAAGCACATGTACATGATGGACGGTCACCATGCTCATTACTTCTCCTGGTCGGTAAGTCCCGACGGTTCCGATCGTGCGGATGGTCCTGCGCCGGATGGCGAGGAGTACTTCGCTATGGATTTGTTCCTTGCCGACCGACGCTGGGGCAGCAGTGGCATCCACGATTATGCTGCTCAAGCCCGTGAACTGTTGCACTACTGCGTGCATAAGGGAAGAGACGAGGACGGCGAACCGATGTGGAATGCCGACAACAAGCTCATCAAGTTCATTCCTGAAACCGAGTGGAGCGACCCCTCCTACCATCTGCCGCATTTCTATGAAGTATTTGCCGAGTGTGCCGATGGACAGGATCGAGCATTCTGGAGTGAAGCCGCTTCAGCCAGCCGTGCATATCTGAAGACGGCATGCAATGCGTATACCGGTATGAATGGCGAATACGCCCTTTACGATGGCACTCCTTATACGGAGGAGCGATTCGGACGTCATGACTGGTTCTATTCCGATGCTTATCGTACCGTCGCGAACATCGGATTGGATGCGAGTTGGAACAATGTGCCTGATGTTGCGCTCTGTGACCGAGCAGCCGCATTGCAGCGCTTCTTCCTAACTCACGACCGCACCTGCGTTTATGAGGTGGATGGTACACCCGTGGATGAGCGCGTTCTACATCCGGTAGGCTTCTTGGCGGCTACGGCCCAAGGCTCTCTGGCCGCGATGCACTCCGTCTCCGAGCCGGACGCCGTGCGTAACGCCCGCGCGTGGGTGCACATGCTGTGGAATACCCCCATGCGAGTGGGACGCCGGCGTTACTATGACAATTTCCTCTATGCTTTCGCCATTCTGGCACTCAGCGGCCAGTACCGTCGTGAATGGTAATTTTCGCTCCGAGCGATGACAATGCTCTTACATGTTGATATGACCTGATCCAAGGAGAGTGGCAATGGTGCTGCGACGAGTATGTACCCGGTACGGTGAGATTGAAGGCATGGCCGTCGAAGATCCAGTCATTACTGTGTTCCGCGGTGTTCCTTTTGCCAAAGCGCCGATGAACGAATTGCGTTGGCGTGCGCCCCAGCCCGTTGAACCGTGGGATGGCGTGCTCCATGCGCATGATTTCGCTCCAAGCGCCATGCAGCCCCGATGGGATTCGGATGATTTCTATGGTCGCGAATGGCAGATGGATCCGGACTCGCCCCGTAACGAGGATTGTCTGTATGTTAATGTTTGGACGCCGGCATTGCATGGAAGCGGTGCGGCACAATATGACGAACGGATTGCTTCGCAAGGTGGCTTACCGGTCATGGTCTGGATTCACGGCGGAGCCTACCAGTGTGGATCTGCTGCAGAGAAGGAATTCGACGGCAGCGCGCTCGCACGTCTTGGCGTGGTCGTAGTTAGTGTGACGTATCGACTTAATGTGTTCGGCTTCTTTACGCATACTGATTTGCAGCATGAATCGGATGGCATTGACGTCGCCGAGCCGTGCGCGAACTTTGGTCTTCTGGATCAGCGCGCCGCAATCGAATGGGTGAAGAACAACGTCGCCGTATTCGGCGGCAATCCCGAAGCGATTACGATTTTCGGGCAATCGGCCGGTGCGGCAAGCGTATTGGCGCAAATCTGCTCGCCGATGAATGAGAATCTGTTCCAACGTGCGATTATGCAGTCCGGCGCAGGCTTGGGCATGTTCAACCGACACCTGCGTTCATTGAACGATGCACAACGTCTTGGCAGTCGTTTTCTCGACTTTATTGGCGTCCGTTCAGTGGAGGAAGCGCGAACCGTGCCGGCTGCGGAATTGCTGGATGCGGCCGAACGGTTCCCGGCTTTGAACCAGAATCATGAATTATTTGAAGGCTGGCCCATGCCGATCAACTGGGTGCCTTGCGTGGACGGACGATTCCTTACCGATCAGTACGGCGTAACCCTTGCACAAGGCTCGCAGCAGCCGGTCGATATCATTGTGGGCAACACCACCGGTGAATTCATGGAAACTGCTGCGGACGGCACGGTCATTGCAGCTGGGGAACAAGGTAATCTTGAGTTGATGCAGGCATGGGTGCAGGGAGGCTCCAATCCGCCTTTTTATTACCGTTTTGACGTTGCCATGCCGGGTGACGATGCCGGCGCATTTCACTCCTCGGATTTATGGTTCACATTCAACAATCTCGGAAAATGCTGGCGTCCTTTCTCCGGCTGGCACTATGAACTGGCAAACATGATGAGCCGGTATTGGTCGAACTTCGCGGCGACCGGCAATCCCAATGAATCTTTCGGTATCGCAGATCGTGACGTGCTATTGCCTGAATGGACTCGTTTTGAGCCGGCAACTCAAGCAGCCATGCTTTTCGGCAAATCCGTAAGTATGCAGAAGAACTGCTAAGAAATCACTATTCGCAATGGTCTGAAGCAAAGGAGCATAATTGGCTATGAACGGCAACGCTGGTATTGCGCAGAAGGTGCAGAAGGTTACTGGTAGTAATCCTGTCATCCATAGCGATTTTCCCGATCCCGATATCATCAGGGTTGATGATGCCTATTACATGGCTTCCACCACGATGTTTCTCATGCCCGGCTGTGATGTACTTCGCTCCTACGATCTGATTCACTGGGAGTTCCTTACACATGCGTATGCCGAATTGGACGATACGCCGGCAGAGAATCTGGAAGAACGAGGACGCAATGCCTACGGATGCGGTATGTGGGCACCTTCGTTGCGTTGGCATGACGGACTGTTCTCCATCGTGTTTACTTCAAACGATACGCAAAAAACCTATGTACTGGAAGCGTGTAATCCTGCCGGCCCTTGGGCGAAGCGTGTGATTGAAGGCTTCTACTATGACAACAGCGTGCTGTATGACGACGATGGTCGTGTGTACATCGTCCACGGAAACACTCAATTGCATCTGACGGAGCTGGAAGCTGACCTGAGCCGGCCCAAAGCAGGCGGACTGAATCGCATCATTGCCGAAGATGAGCCTGATGCTGATTTGGGATATGAAGGCAGTCATATATACAAGCATGATGGTCGCTATTACGTGTGGACTTGTCATTATCGTTCCGGCTGCCGTAAAAGCGAGGTCTGTTTGATGGCCGATGCGTTGGACGGTGAGTTTATAGCTCGTGAAGTGCTTGATGATGATCTTGGTTTCCATGATCTCGGCGATGCACAAGGAGGAATGGTCGATACGCCGGACGGCCAATGGTATGCCTTCATGATGCATGACCGTGGGGCGCTGGGACGTGTGCCTACCATCATGCCCATGAGATTCGGGGAGGACGGATTTCCGATATTAGGCAACGATGGTAGGGTGCCGACTGAGGTGAGCGTTCCGACTGCGTATGCGGATTATCCGTATAGGCCATTGAATGGGGATGGTTTTTGTTGTGCAACTGATAGTGATAAGTCTGCTGAAGACGTTGCGGACATTGTCAAATCTGACAAGCTTGCGCCCTTCTGGCAGTTCAATCACAATCCTCATAATCAATTCTGGTCTGTCAATGAACCTACTGGGACATTTACATTGCATGGCGGAAAGATTGCAGCGAATCTGAACTATGCACAGAATACACTAACCCAGCGCACGGTAGGGCCGCGGTGCATGGCTGAAGTCACAGTAGGTGCTTCACAATTGCAGGATGGAGATTTCGCTGGATTGGCGGCTTTCCAAGGTTATTACCGGTATATTGCTATACGGCGCGCGGAAAGAGGATATGCACTTAGCGTACGTATCAAGCCAAAGGATGACGATTCGATATGGGGCGATGGAAACTACGATGCGTCCGCGATAGAGGTTGCTCGGACGAATCTATGTGGGGACACGGTAAGGCTTCGAGCCATTTATGATTTCACCGATAAAAGAGACAAGGTGGCATTCGAGTATTCGGATTTGGCGGCATCCGCGCCGCACTGGATCCGATTGGGGAATACCTATGACCTGTATTACACGCTGGATTACTTCATCGGATGTCGAATAGGCCTGTTCTTGCTACCTACCGAAAAGCGTGGTGGTACTGCTGCCTTCAGTGAATTCAAGTTCTTCGGACCTGAAGAGACGCCTGAGCTTTCATAGCCAAACCTCGATACGCCATGACCATACAGAAAGGCCAGAATCAATATGTGTGATAGGAAAGATCAATCAACGTTCAAGGCAAGAGCGTGTGTCATTACCAACCCGGTGCTGCGCGGCATGTACCCGGACCCGTCCTGGATCTGGGATACGACGCGCGAGGAAATCGTGCTGGTCAACTCCTCGTTTGAATTGGTGCCGGGGTTGCCCATTCATACGACCCGTGATCTTGTGACGTGGACGCGCACGGCGAATGCGGTGGATGAGGCGATGTCTCATCGGCTGCTCATTGATGGCGTCGAGGATTCCGGCGGCCTGTACGCGCCGACCATTCGCCGTATCGGCGGGCGATATGTGATCGTATGCACCGTGGCCCGCGTGGATGAGGTGAAGGCGCTCGCTGCGGGATGCTCGCAGAAGGATATTGATAACTGCCGTGACGCCCAAGGCAATTTCGTCATCGAGGCCGATGAGTTGACCGGACCATGGCGCGGCCCGTACTGGGTGGCCGGGGCCGAAGGCATTGATCCGGACATCTTTGAAGACGGCGATGGCACAGTGTGGTGGACGCAAACGCGCCCGGCATTACACCCGCAGTGGGATGGTCAAACCGAGATCTGGACGCAGCCCATCGCCCCAGGCACGTGGACGTTGCAAGACCATAAAACCGTGATTTGGCGCGGCTATGGCATGGATGCGGTATGGGCTGAAGGGCCGCATTTGTACCGGGTGGGCGATTACCTCTACCTGATGACCGCCGAGGGCGGCACCAGCTTCGAGCACAGTGAGATGATAATGCGCACGCACGCACCGCGCGGATTCGCGGCGGCGCTCGCCGGTTTTGAGAAGAACCTTGCTGCGCAAGATATCTGGATTGAGCCGGCGCGTGACGGTGAACGAAGCGTGGTGGGCCGCGATGACCGGCTGTTTGAGGCTTGCAAACGCAATCCGATCCTCACACACCGTCATTTGGGAGCGGGGGAGCCAGTCCAATGCGTTGGGCACGCCGATCTGCTGCTGCATCCGACCGTCGGCTGGCTGCTCGCGTGTCTTGGCGTACGCGAGACTCCGGGCGAGGAACCCGGAGAAACGTTCAGCTACTGTGGCCGGGAAACGTTCGTGGCACCGGTCGTATGGCAGCACAATCCGGTCTCGTGGAAGCTGGACGGTGGGGAGCCGAATAAGCGTATCGATATCGTCGATCCCGGTTGGCCTGTCGTGGCTCCGGGGCTTGGCCGGCTTCCCGAGAAGTTGGTCGTGGACGTTGACGAGGATGGATTGCCATGTGCAGTGAGGGGTGTGGACTCTGCGAGGTGTGATTGCGCTGCTGGTGATAATGCCGCATGCTCTGCTGAGCTCATCCAGCTCGACGATACCCGCCTAGTCGGCGTTCGAGGCCGTGACGATTACCGGTTCCTGCGCGTCGACGGGCAGGAATATGCCGCGTTCACCCGGCCCGAATACACGATGATGATGCATCAGGATTCCACCCATGTTGTCATGGTCATGGCGGAAGCGGAATCCGGCCAATTGACGGCCGAAATCACCGATAGGGGAGATAAGCGGTGCATTGCGCTTGGAGCGCTTGGGGCCAACGAATGGTTCGGATTGCGCTTGCATGGCAATCGTTTGGAATTCCTTGCCGGGCAGCCTGCACCTGACAGTATTGATGAGGGAACAATGCCTGATATTGCACTAATTGCGCATGCGGACGTTACTTATGCTCGTATCATGGCAGATTGTGATGCGCGATTCCTCAGTACCGAATGGGCCGGCGGATTCGTGGGTTGTCTGATCGGCGTAAAGCGGCGGTAATGATCTCAGCCCGCTCTACAATATTGTGCAATCATATTGTTTAATCGTTAAACAAATGCAAGGGGGCAATCGATGGCGCACGATCTCGAACAACTCAAGCAAGATCACCCGGATGTGGCGAAACTGTTCGCCGATGACTGGTTGCAGTACCGTAAGTCGGAGATTTTGCCGGAACTTACGCGCGAGGCGCAGTCCACGTGCGACCGCATCAATCGCATCTACTTTGAAGACACCGCCGAAGCTGAGCGACTGTTCCGCAAACTCGTGCCCGAGGCCGGCGAGGGCGTGGACTTCCGCCCGCCAATCCGGCTTGATTACGGGCTAGGCCTGAAAATCGGAGACCGTACGTTCATCAACATGGACCTGCTGATTGTGGGCGGCGGCCCGATCTCCATCGGTTCCGATTGCCTGATTGGCCCGCGCGTGAGCATCTATACGCCAAACCACGCCATCTCCCGCAAGCCTCGACTGGAAGGCTGGCAGCACAACGCCGACGTGACCATCGGCAACAATGTGTGGCTGGGCGGCAATGCAGTGATCTGCCCCGGCGTCACCATCGGAGACAACTCGATTATCGGTGCGGGCGCAGTCGTCACCCATGATATTCCCGCCGATTCCATCGCCGTGGGCAATCCCTGCCATGTGATTGCCGAAGTCCCGGATGACTGGACTCCTGAAGAGCGGGCCGCTGCCGAGAAGCAGTAGGTTTGCCGCTCTAACCCAACTGTCGCGGCGAAACCGGGATAAAGGAGAGAAAGGAACAATGCAATGACGCAATATCATGTTTCCGCGCAGGCGGCGAAGACGAATGGCGCCGGCAGCGAGGCCGACCCGTTTCTGACCATCGGCCAAGCGGCGGCCATCGCCCGAGCCGGCGATGAGGTGATTGTGCATGCCGGCACCTATCGGGAATCCGTCGACCCCCGATTCGGCGGCGAGAGCGCCACGAACCGCATCGTCTACCGTGCGGCCGCGGGCGAACCGCGCCCGGTAATCACCGGCTCCGAACGTATCGACACATGGCAGCCCGAAGGCGATGGTATGTGGAAAGCCGTAATCCCGAACACATTCTTCAACGGATACAACCCGTACGTGGAAACCGTATTCGGCGATTGGACCGTATATCCGGACCCAAAGGCCGAGGTACGCCACCTGGGCGATGTGTATCTGAATGGCAAATCCTTCTACGAAGTCTTCTCGCTGGACAAGGTGCGCAACCCACAGCGTTGGGATACCGGCCGTGACGCCGCCACCGATTCCATCGTGCCTCTGATTGATCCGGATGCCACCGTGAACGTGTGGTGCTGTGCGGTCGATGATGAGGCCACAACCATTTGGGCCAATTTCCATGAAGCCGATCCGAATGCGGAACTTACCGAAATCAACGTGCGCGAGACCTGTTTCTACCCGAGCCGCCCGTTCGTCAATTACATTACGGTCTCCGGCTTTGAAATGGCGCAGGCGGCCTGCCCCTACACGCCGCCGACTGCCGATCAGGTCGGGCTGGTGGGCCCGCATTGGTCCCGCGGGTGGGTTATCGAAAACAATCGCATTCATGACGCGAAATGTTCGGCGATCTCGCTGGGCAAGGAGATTTCCACCGGCGACAACGAATCGACGCGCACCCATCGCAAGTCCGGGTACCAATACCAAAAAGAGGCCGTCTACAAGGCGTTGCATGCCGGCTGGGAGAAAGGCGTAGTCGGCGGGCACGTGGTGCGCGGCAACGTAATCTACGACTGCGGCCAGAATGGTGTGGTTGGTCATATGGGTTGTGCCTTCTCACTGATTGAAGGCAACCACATACACCGCATCGGCACCAAGCGCGAGTTCTTCGGCTGGGAAGTGGCCGCCATTAAAATGCACGCAGCCGTTGACACGGTGGTGCGCGGCAATCGGGTGCATGATTCGGTGCTGGGCATGTGGCTCGACTGGCAGGCGCAGGGCACCGTGGTGGATTCGAACGTGTTCTACCGCAACACGCGAGATGTGATGACCGAGGTGACCCACGGGCCGATTACGTTTATGAACAACGTGTTTGCCTCCGAGTTCAGTTTCGACGACTATGCGCAAGGCGCGGCGTTCGTCAACAATCTGTTCGCCGGTCGCATTCGTCACACCGCCGTCTTGGACCGATCCACGCCATACCATTTCCCGCATGCCACCGATGTGGCCGGCGAGGCATTCGTCTACGGTGGCGATGATCGGTACATCAACAACCTGTTCTTGGCTGTGGGCGATTCCGCCAAACCGTTGCGCACTGCCGCCGGTGCGGCCGGTATGGCGGAAGCCGGAACCGCGTTCTTTGACGGCTATCCGCGCTCGCTTGAGGAGTATGAACAGCTGATTGAAGAGGCTGGCCTTGGCGATGAGGAGTTGTATCGCAGCGTGAAGCAGCCGGTATTGCTGGCTTCGAACGCCTATGTTTCGGGCGCGAAGGCCGCTTCCGGCGAAGCCGAGGCCGTGGTGAGTGATGACGGCTCTTCGTTGGCGTTGCGCGAAACCGATGATGAGCTATGGATGACCGTCTCGTTGCCCGAACCGATTCGGTCGGCGACTGGACCGGTGATCTCCACTGCTGATCTTGGCCAACCGCGTATTGTCGAGGAATATTTCGAGAATCCCGATGGTTCGCCGGTTGTTGTGGACCGGGATATCACCGGTGCTGCGCGCGGTGCATGCTCGGCCCGAGGCCCATTGGCAGCGTATGACGATGGGGAAGTGCTCATCTGGTCGAAGTGACGGGATTGCGGTTTCGACTGTTGCCTCTGCCTCGGCCTTTGTGTGGCACTGAGTGGGGCTGGGCTGCCAGTATTTGGCAGGCCGGCCCCTTTTCGATTTGCATTGGTAACAAATATGATATATGGTTAAATCATTAAACTAAGTACTGTAAGTCCATGCATACCTACACAACGTCAATGGAGATACTGCTATGCGCGCACATCATGTTCTGCTGCTGTCGCTCTGCCTGTTGGCCGCAGCCTACGCCGTACTGCTATTCGTTTCACCAGCCGCTGCGCCGATTGGCGTCACGCTAACCGCTGTTGGTCTGGTGCTGGCCTCGACGCGCTATGCGTGGCGCGCCAAATTCCTGGCTCTATTCAACGAAGCATGATCTGATGAATCTTCTTCTTCCTCTCTTCTCCTTTTAAGCCCGGACGCTCGCCGGGCTTTTTCTTTTGGCCGAGGTCGAAGTGGGGAGGGTGTGCTATGGCCACTTTCGTGTCGGGGGTGCCGTGCTCCCAACAATAGCCGGTACATGCATTCATGTTCACTTCAGCAGATTGATTGACATATCGGGCCGAAAGGTAGTGCCCGAACTCTTGCGCACTTTGGTCTTCGCCCGTCCCTGTGGCGGTGATCAGTTCGCTGCTGGTACGGTCTCACCGAGCCTTGACATGTCGAGGTAGCGGCGCGTCGACCACTCGTCGGATGTCACGTAGCGGACCCTCGCGCAGACGAGCATCAACGCGCTGCGTCCGTCGGGGAACGAGCCGACCACGCGGGTCCTGCGCCTGATCTCGCGGTTGAGCCGTTCGATCATGTTGTTGGTGCGGATCCGACGCCTATGCTCGCGCGGGTAGTCGTCGAGCAGGTAGGTCGTGGTCTCGCCGATGCCCTCGCGCAGGCATTTGGCGGCCTCCTTGAGTTTCCTGGATTCCATGTCCCGGGCGACGGATTCGGCCTTCTCCAACGCCTTGTCGCGTGATTCCATGGAGAACACGGCCTTCAGTGCGTCGGCCGCCCAGTCGCGGTTCCCGGGGTTGACCCTGGCGAGTATGTTGCGCTCGAAATGCACCATGCACCGCTGGTAGCGGGCATCGGGCAGCAGCTCGCCCGCGGCGGCGACCAGCCCCGCGCACCGATCTCCCGTCACCAGTCTCACGCCCTTGAGGCCTCGTGCGAGCATGCCTTTGATGAATTCGCGCCAGCTTTCCGCGTCCTCCTTCATGCCCTCGGCCACCGAAAGCACCTCGCGCCGCCCGTCCATGCCGACGCCGATGGCCACCAGGATGCTCACGTTCTCCACGGACCCGCCCCAGCACCTTTTGTGCCACACGCCGTCCATGAACAGGTACGGGTAATCCTGTTCGAGGGGCCTGCCCCGCCATGCGTCGATATCCGCATAGACGCGCTTGAGCTTGTCGCTCAGGGTCTGCGAGGGCATGCGGTCGCCCCACAGGAGCCGGCTGACATCATCGACCTGGCGGGTGGAGACGCCGGCCAGGTACATGTCGATCAAGGCCTCCTCGACGCTCTCCTCACGCCGACGGTATCGTTCGATCACGGCCGACTCGAACACCGCGCCCTTGAGTTTCGGCACTTTCAGGCTCATTTTGCCGGCCTTGACGGTCAGGTCGCGCTCGTAGTGGCCGGCCCGGTACGCCTTGCGGTCCCCGCTGCGCTCGTAGCGCGCGGCGCCGGTGATCTCGTCGGCCTCGGCGTCGAGCATCGCGTTCAGGGTCTCCTCGACGCTTTTGCGGACCATCCGGTCCAGGGTGGTTTCCAACATGGCCTGGTCGACCTGTAGAATCTGCTGTGACATGGCTTCGTGCCCTCGTTTCCAATCGCGGTTTTCTAATGTCTGGCGACTGAAAATCGTACACAGGACACGGGCCATGCCCCTATCTCAAGCCCAAACCAAAGTGCGCAAAATCTC
>NZ_JBHEEA010000039.1:0-605 GCF_041900695.1 Bifidobacterium sp. 2450 | reverse complement strand
GCTGTTGGCCAAGGCGAACGGTGATGCGTCGTGGTGGGAAGTTGTGGTATCCGGTTTCTGGGCATTATTGGATGTTGGGGCCGGCTTGAAAGCTGTAAGCAAGATTGCAAATGCCAAGAGCACTGCTACAACAATTGCTAATAAGGTCGCTCTGAAAAACGGCAAGGGCATTTTTGACTCTCCGGTTACCGCCGGAATCTATAAGAGAGTTTTGCGTTCTCAGATGTGGGGGCCTACTAAATGGGGTAAGCGGTTATTGAAATCTAAGGATGCTGCAGGTGGTTTCCGGAAGATGCTTGTTAGCGAAGGCGGCAAAGCAATGCAATCCGGAGAGAACGTATTGAGTGCTATACGTCATGATGGAACAGGAAACTATGCCGCTAATTTGGCTCGTCAGGGTTGGGATGCTTTAGGCAAGGGAATGTATAATGTTGGGCATTCGTTGAAGAACGGCGGCAGGGCATGGAATCGTTTCGTTTCCGGTTGGCAGGATGCGAAACAGGCCGCGAATGCCGCTCATTCTAACCCAAACAACACGGTGATGAGGGATTTCTGGGATGGTCAGTTCAAGAGATTCGGAGATTGGAGCAAAGGCCACGGGTGGT
>NZ_JBHEEA010000038.1:0-686 GCF_041900695.1 Bifidobacterium sp. 2450 | reverse complement strand
TTCCCTAACCCAGACCAAAGTGCTGACGCTGATTAACTCCACTTACGGTACCGTCAAAGGCTACCGTCGTGGCTCGCTCGTCACGTTGCGCATCGACTGGAAGTCCTCGGCCTCGGGCTCGTGGAGCAGCGGGGACTTCGGCATTCTGCCCGAGGGTTGGAGGCCTCCAACCGAACTCAACTTCTCCTACGGGGGTCGTGACGGCGACAACCAGAAAGCCATCATCGTCCAGACAAACGGTGCATTGCGTTACATCAATCAGGGCGGCGAGCAGGGTACTTCGGCATTCGGTCTGGCAATCTCCTACGGCATCTAGTCAGGCCGGCACGACCGGCGCGATTAGACACCCGCGATGCCATGCTCCCGCACCGATGTTGAGCGAGCCGGGGGTCATGTACAGGATTTCCCCTGCGGTCGTTGCCACGAACTGGTTCACGCCCAAGTCCTGGTAACCTATGTTTTCCGCGCACGGCGTGTGGACGGCGTCTCCGATCACCTTCCATCCGATCATGCGAGCCAACGTGATGCCCCTCCATGATTGCGTGTTGAACGCGCCCTTGTTGACCCATACGATGCTGATGACCGCGATAGCCGGGCTGCCCGGCAGTATCGCGCCCGACAGGTGCATCTCGTCATTGGCGCTCGAGGTGCCGGAACGGTCGAAGCGGATGCGCTGGGTTAGGGAA
>NZ_JBHEEA010000037.1:0-1439 GCF_041900695.1 Bifidobacterium sp. 2450 | reverse complement strand
CAGACCGGCGCCATCTCCGGTACCGCCCCTCAGGTGGACAAGGATACCGATTACACGGTGACCGTGAAGGTGACCTATCCTGATGGCACCGCCGAGGAGAAGGCCGTCAAGGTCACGGTCAAGAACGCGAAGCCCGACAGCCAGACCCATGATCCTTCGTATGAGGACAAGACGGGCAAGCCTGGCGAGACCGTGAAGGTTCCGCAGACCGGTGATGACAAGCTGCCCCAGGGCACCACGTTCTCCGTTCCCGAGGACTCTCCGGTGAAGGTCGACCCGAATACGGGCGAGGTCACCGTCGTGATCGACGGCAATGTCAAGCCCGGCACCGAGATCAAGGGAACCGTGACGGTCACCTATCCCGATGGCTCCAAGGAGGACGTGCCCGTCAAGGTCACCGTCGTCAAGAAGGACGACAAGGATCTGTACCAGCCGAAGTACAAGCCGGTGACGGTTGTTGAGCTCAACGCCTACACGGTTGCCGCTCCGGTCTCGGATCCCGCCGTTCCTGCCGGCACGCACTTCTCGTTCGGCGATACCAAGCCTGCCGGTTTGGGCGACCTGACCCTTGGTGCCGACGGTTCCTTCTCGGGCACCGCTCCCGAGGTCGATGCCAATACCCCGTACACGGTGAATGTGCTGGTCACCTACCCTGACGGTACGACGGAGACGATCGATACCGTGGTGACCGTCCTGGATAAGCCGAAGCAGAACGCCGAGCACTATCCTTCGTATAAGCCGGGTCAGGGCAAGCCTGGCCAGAGCGTGAAGGTTCCCCAGACGGGTGACGACAAGCTGCCCGAGGGTACGAAGTTCAGTGTTCCCGATGGCTCGCCGGTGACGGTGGATCCGCACACGGGCGAGGTCACGGTGACGGTTCCCGGCGCCGCCAAGCCTGGTGACGTCATCGAGGAGACCGTGACGGTCACCTATCCTGACGGGTCCAAGGACACCGCGAAGGTCACGGTGACGGTTCAGTCTCCTGACAAGGTGCTTGATCCCCAGCCTGAGTATGCGCCGGTGGTCGCACCTGCGGGCAAGACCGTGACGTCGACGCCGAGCAACAAGGGCGACGCGTATCCCAGCGGCACGGTGTTCTCCATCGACAAGAGCTTCACCGCTCCCAAGGGCTACACGGTGGGCATCGATCCGAAGACCGGCACCGTCACGGTTACCGTGGCGCCTGCCGGCAAGGATGGAGCCGATGAGGAAGTGCTGCAGGTTCCGGTCGTGGTGACCTACCCGAAGGACTCCGGTGCGGTTACCGATCGCGCCAATGCCGAGTTCCAGCTGGACACCGATGGTGACGGCACGCCGGACATCAAGGATGACGACGATGACAACGACGGCATCAAGGATGACGACGAGAAGAAGGACGGTACCGATCCGAAGAACGATGACACTGATGGCGATGGCCTGAAGGATGGGGAGGAGAAGGA
>NZ_JBHEEA010000036.1:0-1462 GCF_041900695.1 Bifidobacterium sp. 2450 | reverse complement strand
TTCCCGCTGGATGAGATCGAGGTGTTCCACACGGACCGCGGCGGCGGGTTCACCGGGGAACGCATCGAACGCATGCTCGACGTGTTCGGCATCACACGTTCCCTTTCCAGACCCGGCAACCCATACGACAACGCGGTGGTCGAATCCACCGACCGGCTCGTCAAGAAGGAACTCATCCACAGGAACGTCTACACGAACGTGGAGCAACTACGCTCGGACGTCAACCGGTACGTGTGGTGGTACAACCACCAACGGCTCCACTCGACCCTCGGGTACCTGAGCCCCGTGGAGTTCACACAACAAGGAAAAACCCTCTAGAAACAGTCCAACACACCGTTGCCAATCCACACAGCCGCTGTGTCAGACCTGAAGCCCAACACCATCAAGGGAATCGGCGAAAAACAGGGGTTGTTTTCCGAGACCTTGACACAGGGCGCTGTGTCAAGGATTTTCAACGCTATCAAGGCGTCTGGGTTCATGACACAGCTGACACAGCATTTTTCCAAATCCCTATAGGAAAAAATTACTAAGCACAGGTAAGAGAGGTGTATATATATAAAATTTCCTATATGAGGTTTATTTTTACTGTGTCAGCTGTGTCATGGGCTTGAATCCCTTGACTATCAACAAAATCTCTGACACAGCATCAAAAACGTTCTGTGCCAACGACCTATGCAAGGTATCGAATCCCCTCATAAATGAGCTGACACTTTGACACAGCCGCTGTGTCAAGAATCACGCATGAACGAAAATCACCCTCGGCCACCCCACCTTTTCCCTGTGCCCAGCTTTTCTTTTTCGTGTGGCGAGCGGCGCGGCAGCGCCGTGAGGCACACGTTCTGCCTTTTCCTTGCTTTTTTGCAAACAAAAAAAGAGCCGAGCAAGCTGTCTGACGGCCTCCTCAGCCCGTACGCCCCTAGAACGCTCTAAAACGCGTTTTAAGCGCTTTTGCGCCCTCAAACGCATAAGTCTATCGCTTAACGTCTAAAAACGCCTCTACGAGCTTCCTATAGCGTCATCTTGAAATATCTGAATGCATCCACTATCGCATCGTGCTTTTCCTTCGGGCATTGAGGTCGATTTTTTGCAGCCATGCCTCCCTTATTCATAGGAGAACTGCTTCTCAAGCCCTAGTTCGTCTTTCACGGTCGCGATATTCAGCGTCGATACCTTCAGCCCGTACTTGTCAAGCACATACGCCTGAATCTGCTTGTACGTCGGCTTAGGCGGTAGCTGCTTGTCTTTCTTTAGCTCTTTCACATCTATATCAACGTTCACATACCCTGCGACATTTTTTTCGGGTTAGTAAACATACGCACTCAACATGAAATGAGCGGTAGTGCCCGAACTCTTGCGCACTTTGGTCTTCGCCCGTCCCTGTGGCGGTGATCAGTTCGCTGCTGGTACGGTCTCACCGAGCCTTGACATGTCGAGGTAGCGGCGCGTCGACCACTCGTCGGAT
>NZ_JBHEEA010000035.1:0-2105 GCF_041900695.1 Bifidobacterium sp. 2450 | reverse complement strand
GAACAGGCTGAACTTGGTGATGGTGAATTCATGTCGTTGCAGAAAGTGAATTTGCCGAAAATGGGGACTGCGGTTCGGGCGCAATCAATAACGTCGTTGGTTGATGACAAGGGTGGTAAAACCAATCGTCATGTGGCGTCGCTTCGAACTTTCATCCCGTGTGGGGAGCATGTGTTTGTGGTAACTGGTGCCACTCCGCAAATTGATATTGCTGATGTTTTGTTTAATTTGTTTGCTTCGATGGCGGATACGGTGAGTATTGAGTTTGTGAATTCCAGCGCGTATGCGTCGACGAGTGGGGAGGAAATATCGTGAATCTCGATGGTGAGGATTGGGGTTTTGTCGGGTATTCGGGGAATCAGGTTCCTGGGAGTGGTGGATTCACTGCCGACTTGGCGGGGCGATACTCGAACCTGCAAGGCACTTTCAATAAGATGGCAGATGATTTGGATCATTTGCAGACCAAGGAAGGCATGAGCGGCGAATGGGTGACCAAGTTCGTTGACAAAATTGGTACCATGCCGAAGGATTTCCGCAACTTTGCCACAGGGTTTGGGGATGTCGCGAAAGCACTGGACACGTGGAGTTCAGACATCGATAGCTATCAGCGTCAGGCTTCCAATGCCTTCGTGGAGGTGGAGAATGCCAAGAGAGTACAGGCGAATGCTCAACAGAATGTAGCGTCAAGCCAGCGTGAATTCGATCGTGTGCAAAGTGCGTATTCCAATCTCAGCCCTGATGCCAGTGACGAGGATTATGAGCGTGCACGGGATCGACGCAGACAGGCGCAGAGCATGGTCGACCAGTATGAGCAAGGACTGTCCACGGCCAATAGAGATTTGGAAGCGGCCAAAGCAGCGGTGCATAGGATCGTCGACAACTATAAGAAGGCTGGCGATGAGCAGGCCAAGGCTATTGCCGCTGCCACGCGTGAATCGCCGAAGTTGCATGGTTTTGCGGAGCAATGGCAGTATTCCGATGCTTGGCAGATTACCGTGAAGATTCTTGAGGTCGCCTCCATTGTCCTTGGTGTTATTGGGTTGTTCTTCGGCGGTTGGATTGCCGTTGCTGCCGCGGCGGTGGCCGCGCTGCTGTTCGTGGACAAGCTGTTGGCCAAGGCGAACGGTGATGCGTCGTGGTGGGAAGTTGTGGTATCCGGTTTCTGGGCATTATTGGATGTTGGGGCCGGCTTGAAAGCTGTAAGCAAGATTGCAAATGCCAAGAGCACTGCTGGGCTCATTGCGAAAGATGCCTTCCAACGCGGAGTTGGTGGAAGAGACATGGTGGTGATTAACGCAATTTACAAAAAAGCTTTACGCGCAAGACTGTGGCAGCCGACTAAGTGGGGTAAGAAGCTTCTGAAAATCGCGGATTCCGAGGGTGGATTCCATAAGCTACTAAGTGACGGAAGCGAGTGGATAATGCAAACGCGGGAGCACGTGTTGGATACTTTGAAGCATGACGGCGCGAAAGTCTTTGCCAAGAGTATGATGAGGCAGGGATGGAATGCTCTAGGTGAGGGAATGCATAACACCGTAGTCGGTATCCAGCATTCGTTGAAGAACGGCGGCAGGGCATGGAATCGCCTCGTCTCCGGTTGGCAGGATGCGAAACAGGCCGCGAATGCCGCTCATTCTAACCCAAACAACACGGTGATGAGGGATTTCTGGGATGGTCAGTTCAAGAGATTCGGAGATTGGAGCAAAGGCCACGGGTGGTCCATCGGCGACACAGTCATGAATGCTCGAACCGGGTATACCGATTTTCGGGGTATCCACGACATGAAGAATATCGCCGCTGTCGACACCCATCGGACGGTGTGGGACACCATGAATATTGGCCAGCATTTTTTGGCGTATGTCAACGCGACGTATGACACGTTGAATACGGCGAAAGTGGTGGAGCCGTTTGTGAATCCGACTGCGGATGGTGGTCTGCAGTGGAAGCATTCGCCACAGGATTATTTCAAGACGCTCGTTCCGGATCCAGATCAGTTATGGAATTTCAAGACCATATATCAGGCACCGGGAAAGTTGTCTGATGGGGCGGCTGAGGCATCTAATGCCATTCGAGTTGGTATCAGTGATCTATAAAGGATGGATGAT
>NZ_JBHEEA010000034.1:0-2474 GCF_041900695.1 Bifidobacterium sp. 2450 | reverse complement strand
ATCCGACGAGTGGTCGACGCGCCGCTACCTCGACATGTCAAGGCTCGGTGAGACCGTACCAGCAGCGAACTGATCACCGCCACAGGGACGGGCGAAGACCAAAGTGCGCAAGAGTTCGGGCACTACCGACAAGTTCATTTGGCAATTTAGTAACAGAATTTCAGCGTCAGTATGCTCTTGCTGTCACCGGTGCAATTGACTCGACGACGTGGATGAGCCTACTGACGTCCAAGGGTGACCCCAATCGCCTGTGCGTTGCTTGTGATACCCGTTTTGAAATTACAGCGGAGCGATTGGCGACGCTCAAGGCAGATGGTTACCGAATTGTTGGTCGTTATCTGACTGAGCCTGGACAGGATAAGCTTGACCCATCGGAATACTTCAAGGCGATTCGTCCTGGCGAGCTTGAACGCATTACTGCGGGTGGTATGCAATTCTTCCCGATTTTCCAAGAATATTCCACGAAGCTTAGCCATTTCACTGTGGAAAACAGTAGGAAGCATGCCCAGAGCGCTCGAGAGGCGGCGCAGCGTTTGGGGATCCCGCCAACATATATCTATTTCGCGGTTGATTTCGATGCTACCGATGATCAGGTGAGCAGCACTATTCTTCCGTATTTCCGTGCGATTCTCTCTAGCCTTGGTGGTGGTTATAAAGTTGGTATCTACGCTTCGCGCAACATTTGCACACGCATAATTGAAGCGGGGTGTGCTGGATGTGCGTTCGTGTCGGACATGTCTACGGGATTTTCCGGCAATCTGGGATTCCCGATTCCTAATGGTTGGGTATATGACCAGTTTGCCGAAATTAGTAATTACAGGGGACAGGGATGGGATTTGGATCGTGTCGCATATTCGGACCGCATGGATGCGGTGTCATACGTGCATTCGTCAAATGCCGGTGGCGCAACAGTCGATCAGGGAACTGACTATACAAGCCTTTCCCCGATTGATTTGATTTGGCATTTGGAGAAGCGATTTGATGAGCTGCGCGGGCAGGGCAAAGTCGGCCAGGATTATGTGCCATCAGGCGATTCAGGGACGTGGATTACCGTGCCTACATGGCGGTGCATGCTGAACTATCTCTCCAAAGCGTACTTGCGTGATGGTGGCGGGGAGAGCACTATCAATTGGTCTATTTCCGCAGAGAGTTTCCGGAGCGGTGACGCGGTGACGCTCGAATCTGATGCTGTGGCATCCAAGATTATTGCGGCGCTCGACCGCTATATTGGTTTGCAGCGGGAATCCATGAAAGACGTGAATAAAGAACGTGTGGATCTTGCCCATGTATGTGTTACTACTCTCGGTTATCTCAATGGACTGGTCATTCCTAAGACCTGGACTGGCTGGGCCGGGGATTTGGCCTCGACGATGAGTAATATCCAAGATGTCATGGATTGGAATCCCGATGCGGATCTTCACGCCGTTTGCGAGGCGCTTGTTGGGCGAGATGAGACATACCTGTCGCATCCGGGAATTGCTAATTTGATTACCGGCAAATATGTGAATGGCGTATGGAAGTCCATCAGTAATTCGTGTAATCGTGACGATTTATGCTGCGATGGTGATGCTATTCTCTTTGCCCAAAGATTTAGCGCAGGCAATGGTGGAGCCACACATCTGCTGTCTCAGACCATGCGCGACTACTACAACGATGCTGGCTTACTGGCAAATCGTTTCAAACAAATTGCGTGGAGTGTCGGTGCCGCCAACCGGAGTGATGCTGCTGCAGCATTTCGGAATGATGAGAACTGGGCGTTTGGCATTGCTCGATGGTTCTTGAATGGGCGAAAGGATATCAAAGACGAAATAGTTAATGCGGCTTGTACTGCATTAGCTGAGTTTGTCATCTGATTTATCGGATTTCCTGTGTTGCTGTGCATATATCGTTATCATTCTTATGCACAGCAACACAGAAAACTCCAATAGGGGAATGCATATTCCAAAAAAATAAAATATCATGTTTCCATATATTAGGTTCCTTATACTAGTTGGAATTATGCCAAGTTGTTTAGCGTCATAGTGGTCTAGGAATACTAAAAATCCAGTTTGAATGATGGATGATATAGAAAAAGATAAGAAAGAAGTCAAGAAGAACCAAGATATTCGCATATATGGTTTTATTGGTAATGTGATTATGAATGCCAAGATGGGTATTATGAAAACCAGCCATACAAAAAGAATTACTCCGAAACCGATTAGTCGTGGTAGTGGAATAATAATGCAATTTACTAAGATTTGCGGTACGGAAAATAATAAAGCAAAGGCGAAGATAACGCCTGAGATTTTGCGCACTTTGGTTTGGGCTTGAGATAGGGGCATGGCCCGTGTCCTGTGTACGATTTTCAGTCGCCAGACATTAGAAAACCGCGATTGGAAACGAGGGCACGAAGCCATGTCACAGCAGATTCTACAGGTCGACCAGGCCATGTTGGAAACCACCCTGGACCGGATGGTCCGCAAAAGCGTCGAGGA
>NZ_JBHEEA010000033.1:0-2881 GCF_041900695.1 Bifidobacterium sp. 2450 | reverse complement strand
TCCGGTTGGCAGGATGCGAAACAGGCCGCGAATGCCGCTCATTCTAACCCAAACAACACGGTGATGAGGGATTTCTGGGATGGTCAGTTCAAGAGATTCGGAGATTGGAGCAAAGGCCACGGGTGGTCCATCGGCGACACAGTCATGAATGCTCGAACCGGGTATACCGATTTTCGGGGTATCCACGACATGAAGAATATCGCCGCTGTCGACACCCATCGGACGGTGTGGGACACCATGAATATTGGCCAGCATTTTTTGGCGTATGTCAACGCGACGTATGACACGTTGAATACGGCGAAAGTGGTGGAGCCGTTTGTGAATCCGACTGCGGATGGTGGTCTGCAGTGGAAGCATTCGCCACAGGATTATTTCAAGACGCTCGTTCCGGATCCAGATCAGTTATGGAATTTCAAGACCATATATCAGGCACCGGGAAAGTTGTCTGATGGGGCGGCTGAGGCATCTAATGCCATTCGAGTTGGTATCAGTGATCTATAAAGGATGGATGATTGACGATGAGCAGGAAACCGGATGCTGCTGAGCGTGGGCGGGAGGCTTACGCGCGGTGGATGGAGCTTTCGGAGGATGAGAAGAATGAGGATCTTCGTCGGCGTCTTCTCGCCTCCGATCAGAATAATCCCGTGGTCAGGGATATGTTGAAGACTGTCGAGAAGGATATCCGGGGTCGTTCCTCGGCGAATGGTGGTCCGACTCTGGAGTATGAGAGTCATGGTTTGTTGGCGTTGACGGTTCCTCATCTGCATGGTCCGCGTCCGGGGCGTCGTGCGTTCGGAATGCGTGGCGTGGTGTTGAAGTCTTTGTGGTTCCTGTTTGTTTTTGTGGTGTCCGTGGTGGTGCAGGTAGTGT
This sequence comes from Bifidobacterium sp. 2450, assembly GCF_041900695.1. Classification (NCBI taxonomy): domain Bacteria; kingdom Bacillati; phylum Actinomycetota; class Actinomycetes; order Bifidobacteriales; family Bifidobacteriaceae; genus Bifidobacterium; species Bifidobacterium sp. 2450. Next base: position 2,011 of record NZ_JBHEEA010000033.1, on the reverse strand, counting down.
TCATGGATGTGGCGAAGGCGAATGGGTCGGGTGATTGGTGGCCGTTGATGGCCGTCCCCAATGTTGGGGTGTTCGTCATTGTGTTTACGTCGATAGCGTTGTCTCCGTTCATCGTTTACGCGATTGGCAGTTTGTGGCCTCGTCTGACCGTGCCTTTCGTGATGTTCGGTTCCTTGGCGATGCTTGCGGTTGGTTCGTTTGTGGGTCAGGAGGTTGGTCGTAGGTGGTTGTGGGACCGGTATGTGGCGACGGGCTTGTTGAAGCCGGGGGATTTCGTGGATTGGTCGTCTGATCGTCTGCCTGCGCCTTTGGCACAGCCCGCGTCGGGTGGTTGGTGGGTGATTGGCTTGGTGGCCGGTGTACTGCTGGTGTCGGGTTCCCTGTTCCTGTACCGGGAGGATCGGCATCGTGGGTCGAATATTCTTCCTCGCTATATATCGTATGGTGGCGGCGTGGTTGGCTTGGTCGCGGCCATCGGCATCGCGTTGACCCGTCATGTGAGCGGTTTCGCGTTGGTGGCTGCCCCGCTGGTTGCGTTGTTCGTCGGGTTCCTGTGGTTCCCGTTGGATTTGGCTGCCGTGTATTTTTGTGTGGATAATCGTCGTGAGTCGTGTGGTGAGTGGTCGGCCGCGTTCTGGCTCACTGCCGAGGCGTTGTTCGTCATTGGCGTGTGTACGGCGCTGCCCATGGCGTGACGGTTGGTTGTGTGCTGGGATGGTAGTGCAAAGGAGGGTGAGTGGGGATGTCCATTCGGTTGGATGAGCGGCGGTATGTCGAGGAGTTGAAGTGTCTGGTTGCGGATTTCCGGATGTGGCAGGATCCGCTGGTTCCGTTGCCGGATGGCTTCGATGATGCCTTGGTGCAGCGGTCCTATCATGTGTTCGGGCAGACGAGTCCCGCCGATATCATCGCTTTGGCAGTTCGCACCCGTGATGAGGATTTGGTTGCCCAGGGCGAGGGATTTATATCTGATTCAGTCTCCATGATTGATGATGAGGATGTGTTCGGCTGGCTGTTCCGCATGATTTGGGGCAAGGAGTTGCAGCTTCGCCAGCAGATAGCCGATGCGGATGTGGAGGATCTGGACGCCACTTTTGATTTCCTGACTTCGGCATGCCGGTTGGCGGCCCATGTCCTTCTTGGCTGGGGCGAAGGGGATACCTCCAGCGCGTATATCGCGAGGTTGTTCCTCATTGAACAGTACGATGAGGCGCTCAATTGCATTCTTCCGTACTCCAATGTGTCGTTGAACGCGAACGAAACCGAATTGGTGGCATCGGATTTGCGCGATCGCGCCATAGCCGCGGCGATGCGGCGTGGCGAGACCGCCGCGATGGAGATGAAGCTGCATGAGGCGGAAGGCGGTCTCCGTCCTTCGTCTAGTGAGGGTTCTGCCGCGCCCGATGACGGGGATGAGAATGGCGTCGCGGATGATGGCCGTCCGTTCCCGCAATCCGATGTACTGTACCTGTTCGATGCGGACCACGTCATCGAGGCGTATCGCTATTTCCTCGACCATGCCGAGGCTGATGCCGATGGCGATGCGGATGGTGATGGCGAGCTTGATGATGGCAATCCCTGGCACAAGCCGGATTTCGTACAGGACAAGCTGCTGACCTTGGCGGGAGCGGGAATCGTGGAGCCGTTGGTCTCCACCGCGTTGGAGCAGAGGGATAGAGACCGGCTCGAGGCTGCGTTGAATCTGCTCGCCATATACCGGGACATCGTTTGTGATGACGGCATACTGGCGTTGCCCATCATCGCCGCGCGCACGTTGCAGGATTCGGACGGGCTGCGGCCCGATGCGGATCTCGACCAACGTATGCGGTACCTGGAGTCCTCGCGTGACCTGCGCTCGAGCATGGCGGCCATGCTGCTCGCGCGCATCCCTGATCCTTCCTGGAGCCGCAAGTTGGCGGTGGATTTGTTGAACGCCGATATGGAGTCGTATGCGCGGCACGTTCGCGAGCTAGCCGAGTCGTGAGCATTCGCTTCGGAAGGTCTTGCAGTA
>NZ_JBHEEA010000032.1:0-3073 GCF_041900695.1 Bifidobacterium sp. 2450 | reverse complement strand
ACTGAACTTCGTACCCTCGGGCAGCTTGTCGTCACCCGTCTGGGGAACCTTCACGCTCTGGCCAGGCTTGCCCTGACCCGGCTTATACGAAGGATCATGGGTCTCAGCAGCGGTCGGCACGTTCTTGACCGTGACCTTGACGGCCTTCTCCTCGGCGGTGCCATCAGGATAGGTCACCTTCACGGTCACCGTGTAATCGGTATCCTTGTCCACCTGAGGGGCGGTACCGGAGATGGCGCCGGTCTGCTGATCGATCGTGAGACCGGTCAGGCCGCCATCCTTGGCCACCCCGAACTTCGTGCCTTCCGGCACTGCGGGATCGGACACCGGAGCGGCGATCCGGATCGGATCGCCCTCGTTCACAGCCACGTCCTTGTATGCGGGATCGTAGACGTTCCTGTCCTCCTTGTTGGCCACGACGAAGTGCGCCATGGCCCCGGTGGAGGTCTTGTCGGTGAACGTGGCCACGACGGGGACATCGATCTTGGTGCCAGGCTTGGCATCAGCGGGAGCGATGACAGTCACCACACCGGTCGCCTTATCGATGGAGACCTTGTAGCCCTCTGGAGCAGTGTAGGTCCCAGGAATGCTGAACGGTTCATTCGCTGCTAACTTTGGATCGAGTTGATCGGCAGGAATGCGCTCTTGCTCATCTGTAGTGGTCAGGTCGAAGCCCTTTACATCAGACGTTCCGGTAGAACCTGCCTTCACACTCACATCGTCATATACAGGTCGAGAACCAACAATAACGGTATACGTATCTACACCAAACGATGTACCACGAGTTCCTGTTTCTGCGTTAACTGGATACAACGTAGCCGTAAAGTTCGTTGTCTTCGTCAATCCCAAACCAGCAGTCTTGAGTGGGAAGGAAGGAATAGTACCGTCAGCGTTTGCAGCTACAACTGGCCCGGTTGCTACAACCTTACCTGTAGAAGTATCGGTCCATTCAATCTGGTACTTCACACCGCCTGCGAATTGGTTTGGCAAACCGGAAGTTTCAGTTTCTGCAATATCTCCAGGAACACCAGAATTGAGGATACCCTTACCGTCGGTTACGCGGAAGTTCACGTAATCTGGATACACAGCCAAAATGATACCGTCGGCCTCATTCCAGTTGAAGTTGTTCTGCCAGGTTGCCAGCAGTCCGTTGTACTGACCGAGGCCCATGTAGCCGTTGGTCATCCATGGCGTACCGAAAGCAACACCCGGCTTCATGTCGGTGGATACGAACAACCAATCGCGGTTAATATGCTTGGAAATATTTCCGCCAAGCATAGCGGCATCTCCTGCGGAGGTGGACCAGCGGTCAATGCTCGGAGACTCCGCGATCTTGTGGTACGCGTTGTTCACCTTGTCGATGTTGGCCTTAATTAAAGGCATAGTGCCTGGATTGTTCCATGTGGCGCCATACGTGCCCTTGAACTGGATGTTGAACAATCCATCGCCCCCCACCTTGGCGGAGGCGGTTTCAGCAATCCACTTGTCTTGGCCTTCCTTCGCCATCTGCACGCGGATCCAGTCCTGGAGGCGGGCCTCATTGTCGATGGTCCAGCCAGCACCGCGGACGGTCTTGGCAGAAGAGCCAAAAGTAGAGGTTGGCTCGGCGTAAATCTTCTCCAGCGCGTAGTCGGAGAGATACGAGGCGTATACCGTCACGTCTTCAGCAGCAGCATCAATACCCTTATCGAAGTAGTACTTAGGGAAGGCTGCACCACTAGACCAACCCTGAGCACCAGCAGCTTTAACCAGCTCCCAGTGCACATCACCACGAACCATGCCGAGCTTGAACGCAGGAACATTCTCCTCGACGTTCTTGAGATTGTGCATGACCTCGTTCTCGGGCTTGAGACCGTAACGAATGTTCACATGATCAAGACGGTCCGGTCCAACGCCATCACCAATCTCAGCATCGTATGCATAATCGCGTGGACCCCAGCTACCGTTGTAGTAATTCGACAACTGAGTGAGGTGATCCTTATCAGGATTATCCGCCCAAATACGCCACTTCTCACCCTGAGGAAGATTTGGATCTGCATCGAAGGTGTAGGTCTTACCAGTTTCCGTGGTAAAATCCTTCATCTTAATAGCATATTCGCCTGATGCGTTCGTTGTGGTCGTGTAGATCGGGGAGACCGATCCATCCTTCTCCATCCACTGGGCGTACACGCGCACGCCCTGCATGGGAATGGGCGGGAAACCGGCGTCGTTCAGATGCACCTTGTAGTTGCCGTAACGCTGCACATACACCTGGCCGGTGATCGTCTTGGTGCCGTCAACACTCGACGGCGACTCGATGGCATCCTTGTACCTGCTCGCCTGATCCGTATAGGTGTATCGCTGCTGACCGCTGCCGGTCTGATACACGCCATCCTGATTGAAGCCGGGATAGCTCACTCCGGCCTCCGCAGGAGTGGAGGCGATTGCCAGGTGTCCGGTCACGCCGAAACCCGTGGCGAGCAGAGCCATCGCTCCGACCGCTGCTACGAGCTTGCGCCGAAACGTTCGCCCCCCCCCCCGCGGACATGTTGTGTGAGAGTGTCATAAACCTTCCTCTCATGGTATTGATCCTTTCAGTATTGGGCGCTGATATCGACCACACATGCCCCCCCCCCAGAAAAAACGGACAGTACATGCGTAAACGTCAATAACGCCTCATTTGTCATACTACACTTGTTCTCCGAAACGCTGCAAGCCGATGTTCTTGCCGCGTGATTTCAGCAACTCACAAGACGGTTATTCGCTGTTTGTGGTGGGTGATGGTCAGGCGGCGGTGACGGCTTTGAGGTCGAGCTTGCCGCAGGTCAGGTAGATCATGGTGGCGAAGTAGTCCATGTTGCGGAAGCCGCGGGCCGGTCTCTTCACGTTCCGGATGACGCTGTCGACGCCCTCGAGGATGGCGTTGGCGTACGGGTGCTCGAAGTATGCGACAACCCCGGCGAAGTGGCGGCGGATCAGACGGGCGGGCTCCTTCACGGGTTCGAGCCTCGAGCGCATCATCCACGAGCACAGGCGGTATAGCCCGACCCATGCCCCGGCGGGCGGGCGGCTGTCCATGCAGATGCCCTGCAGG